>JAFGOK010000109.1 GCA_016926535.1 Micromonosporaceae bacterium
AGCAAGAGCCGCAATACCCCGTACGCGGGGATGACCCTGCCTGGAAAGGTCGTCGCGACGTTCCTGCGGGGCGAGCCGACCGTGCTCGAAGGAAAGGCCGCCCGATGACCGCACCAGCAACCCGTCCAGCCATCCTCGTCCTCGAAGACGGGCGTACGTTCACCGGCGAGGCCTACGGGGCCGTCGGCGAGGCCTTCGGCGAGGCCGTGTTCAACACTGGGATGACGGGGTATCAGGAGACCCTGACCGACCCGTCCTATCACCGGCAGGTCGTGATCCAGACCGCGCCGCACATCGGCAACACCGGAGTCAACCCCGAGGACGACGAGTCCGACCGCATGTGGGTCGCAGGCTACGTCGTCCGCGATCCGATTCACAGACCTTCCAGCTGGCGGGCGACCTGCTCGCTGGACCAGCGCCTGGAAGCCGAGGGCATCGTCGGGATCGCAGGGGTTGACACCAGGGCGCTGACCAGGCATCTGCGCGACGGGGGGGTCATGCGGGTCGGGATCTCCAGCCTGGAGTCCGATCCCAGAGCACTGCTGGCCAGAGTGCTCCAGCAGCCAGGCATGGCCGGGGCGGACCTCTCCGCCGAGGTGACGACACCGAAGGCGTACATCGTGCCGGCCCAGGGGCAGCACGAGTTCACCGTTGCAGCCCTCGACCTGGGCATCAAGCGCAACGTGTGCCGGCGCCTGGCGGCCAGGGGTGTTACCACCCATGTGCTGCCGGCGACGTCCGGGATCGAGGACGTCATGGCGATCGGCGCTGATGCGGTCTTCCTCTCCCCAGGCCCCGGCGATCCTGCGACGGCCGATGCGGCCGTCGCCCTGGCCAGAGAGGTCCTCAGCAGGAAGATTCCGCTGTTTGGCATCTGCTTCGGCAGCCAGATCCTCGGCAGGGCCCTCGGCTTCGGTACCTACAAGCTGCGTTTTGGCCACCGGGGCATCAACCAGCCGGTCCTCGATCGCTCCACCGGCAGGATCGAGGTCACCTCCCACAACCACGGCTTCGCTGTGGCCTGGCCGGGGCCGGAGATCTCGTGGCCAGGTCGCGAGCAGGCGATGGGAGGGGTCGTCGACCCCGCCTACACCACGGTCGTCGAGGAGGCCTACGGCACCGTCGCCGAGACGCCCTTCGGCCGGGTCGAGGTCAGCCACGTCTGCCTCAACGACGGGGTGGTTGAGGGCCTGCGCTGCCACGACGTGCCGGCCTTCACCGTGCAGTACCACCCGGAAGCGGCGGCAGGTCCCCATGACGCCGACTATCTCTTTGATCGATTCCGTGAGTTGATTGGCGGCGGAGGCCGTGCGACAGCTCAGCCAGCAGCCAGGAGCACGCATGCCTAAGCGCACCGATTTGCGGCACGTTCTCGTCATCGGATCTGGACCCATCGTCATCGGGCAGGCCTGCGAGTTTGATTACTCGGGCACGCAGGCCTGCCGGGTGTTGCGCGCTGAGGGCCTGCGGGTCAGCCTCGTCAACTCCAACCCAGCCACGATCATGACCGATCCGGAGTTCGCGGACGCCACCTACATCGAGCCGATCACCCCGGAATTCGTCGAGCAGGTCATCGCCCGCGAGCGTCCCGACGCGCTGCTGCCGACCCTTGGCGGGCAGACGGCGCTGAACACGGCCGTTGCCCTGCACGAGGCAGGAGTGCTGGAGAAGTACGGGGTCGAGCTGATCGGCGCGGACATCGAGGCGATCCGGCGGGGCGAGGACCGGCAGCTGTTCAAGGAGATCGTCGCTCGGGCCGGGGGCGAGGTTCCGCGCAGCCGGGTCTGCCACACGATGGACGAGGTCAACGAGACCGTCGTGGAGCTGGGGCTGCCCGTGGTCATCCGGCCAAGCTTCACCATGGGCGGGCTGGGCTCGGGGATGGCACACACCCCGGAGGACCTCCAACGCCTTGCCGGGGGTGGGCTGGCCGACAGCCCCGTGCACGAGGTGCTCATCGAGGAGAGCGTGCTGGGCTGGAAGGAGATCGAGTTCGAACTCATGCGGGACCGGCACGACAACGTCGTGGCTGTCTGCTCGATCGAGAACGTGGACCCCATGGGGGTGCACACGGGGGACTCCGTGACCGTCGCCCCGGCGCTGACCCTGACCGACCGGGAGTACCAGCAACTGCGCGCGCTCGGGATCGCGGTGCTGCGCGAGGTTGGCGTTGACACGGGCGGCTGCAACATCCAGTTCGCGGTGCATCCGACGAACGGGCGGATCGTGGTCATCGAGATGAATCCGCGGGTGTCGCGGTCGTCGGCACTGGCGAGCAAGGCGACGGGCTTTCCCATCGCCAAGATTGCCGCGAAGCTGGCCATCGGGTACACCCTGGACGAGATCCCCAACGACATCACGTGCGAGACCCCGGCGGCTTTCGAGCCGACCATCGACTACATCGTTGTCAAGATCCCCCGGTTCGCCTTCGAGAAGTTCCCAGGGGCAGACCAGGAGCTGACGACGACGATGAAGTCTGTTGGCGAGGTCATGTCGCTGGGGCGCAACTTCACCGAGGCCCTGTGCAAGGCGATGCGGTCGCTGGAGACCAAGGCCGCAGGCTTCTGGACCGTGCCGGACCCCGAGGGGGCGACTGTCGAAGGCACCCTGGCGGCGCTGCGGGTGCCGCACGACGGCCGGTTGTACACCATCGAGCGGGCCCTGCGCCTCGGCGCGACGGTCGAGGAGGTCTGCGAGGCTTCCAGCTACGACGCGTGGTTCGTCGACCAGATCGCCACCCTGGTCGACCTTCGGGCGGAGATCATCGAGGCTCGGGTGCTCGATCTGCCCCTGCTGCGGCGGGCCAAGCGTGCCGGGCTGTCGGATCGGCAGGTCGCGGCGTTGCGGCCGGAATTCGCTGGGGAGGACGGGGTCAGGTCGCTGCGGCACCGTCTCGGCCTGCGACCGGTCTTCAAGACTGTGGACACCTGCGCTGCTGAGTTCGCCGCGGCGACCCCGTACCACTACTCGTCCTACGACGAGGAGACCGAGGTGAGGCCCTCGGCCTGCCCAAAGGTGATCATTCTGGGGTCGGGGCCCAACCGGATCGGGCAGGGCATCGAGTTCGACTACTCCTGCGTCCACGCGGTCATGACCCTGCGGGAGGCCGGCTACGAGACCATCATGGTCAACTGCAACCCGGAGACGGTCTCCACCGACTACGACACGGCCGACCGGCTCTATTTCGAGCCACTGACCTTCGAGGACGTCCTGGAGGTCTACCACGCGGAGGACACCTCCGGGGTGGCGGCCGGCGGGCCGGGGGTCGTCGGGGTGATCGTGCAGTTGGGCGGGCAGACCCCGCTGGGCCTGGCTGACCGTCTGACCAGGGCCGGGGTCCCCATCGCGGGAACGCCGTTCCACTCGATCAATCTGGCTGAGGACCGGGGGGCGTTCGGCCAGGTCCTGGCAGAGGCGGGGCTGCGCTCCCCGGACCACGGGACGGCAACGAGCTTCCCCGAGGCCAAGCAGATTGCCGACACGATCGGCTACCCGGTGCTCGTCCGCCCCTCCTACGTGCTGGGCGGCAGGGGAATGGAGATCGTCTACGACGAGCCGACCCTGCGCGACTACATCGGGCGGGCCACGGAGATCTCTCCGGACCACCCGGTGCTCGTCGACCGGTTCCTCGACGACGCCATCGAGATCGACGTTGATGCCCTGCGGGACGTCACCGGGGAGGTCTACCTCGGTGGGGTGATGGAGCACATCGAGGAGGCCGGGATCCACTCCGGGGACTCCGCCTGCGCCCTGCCCCCGATCACCCTGAGCCAGGCCGTCCTGGCCCAGGTGCGGCGGTACACCACGGCGATCGCCGCGGGCGTCGGGGTGTGCGGGCTACTCAACGTGCAGTACGCGCTCAAGGACGACGTGCTCTATGTCCTGGAGGCCAACCCGCGGGCATCCAGGACGGTGCCGTTCGTCTCCAAGGCGACGGCGGTGCCGCTGGCCAAGGCCGCCGCCCGGATCATGCTCGGGGCGACCATCGTCGACCTGCGGGCCGAGGGCGTGCTGCCCCGGTCCGGCGACGGGGGAACCCTCCCGCCAGAAGCGCCGATCTCGGTCAAGGAGGCGGTCCTCCCGTTCAAGCGGTTCCGGACGACCGAGGGCAAGGGGGTCGACAACCTGCTCGGGCCGGAGATGAAGTCCACCGGCGAGGTGATGGGGATCGACATGCGGTTCGGGCATGCCTTCGCCAAGTCCCAGGCAGCGGTGTACGGCTCCCTGCCGACCAGCGGCACCATCCTGGTGACCGTGGCGAACCGGGACAAGCGGGGCATGATCTTCCCGATCAAGCGTCTGGCGGATCTGGGGTTCACCATCGTCGCCACCGGAGGTACGGCCGATGTGCTGCGCCGGTACGGGGTGGAGTGCGAGGTCGTCAACAAGCACTTCGAGAATCCCGGCCGCAATGCCGTCGAGCTGATCGCCAGCGGAGAGATCTGCCTGGTCATCAACACCCCGCAGGGACCGGGCGCCCGGATGGACGGCTATGAGATCCGGAGCGCTGCCGTGGTCTCGAACACCCCGTGCGTCACGACCATCCCGGGGGCAGCGGCGGCCGTCATGGGCATCGAGGCGCTGATCCGGGGAGAGATGACCGTGCGGCCACTGCAAGAGCTCCACGCCGCGCTGCGGTCCACGGCGGCCCTCCGGCCGGCTCCGGAAACCGGGGCGCCCGGCGAGGTAGGAAGCTCATGATCGAGAAAGTCATGCTCGGCGGGTACGGAAGCCTCGTGCGACCGCTCCTGTTCCGGTATGGCGGCGGCGACCCTGAAACCGTTCATGAGACCACATTGTGGTGGCTGGGCAGGTTGGGTAAGGTCTTGCGCCCAATCGCGCCGTACAGCCCTTCTGGGGCCGCGAGAACGGTGTTTGGCATCAGGTTTCCCAACCCGGTGGGGTTGGCCGCCGGGATGGACAAGGACGGCGTTGCCCTGCCGGCCTTCGGGGCGCTCGGCTTCGGCTTCGTCGAGGTCGGCACGGTCACCTGGCATCCCCAGCCGGGCAGCGAGCGGCCGCGGCTGGTCCGGTTGCCGGCGAGCGGGGCGATCCTCAACCGGATGGGCTTCAACAACGCTGGGGCCTCCGCGCTCGCCGACCGGCTGGCCGCCGTCGGGCCCCTGGCGACGCCGCTGGGGATCAGCCTGGGCAAGTCGAAGATCACGCCGATCGGGGAGGCGGTCACCGACTACCTGGCCTCGCTGCGGGTGCTCTACCGGTACGGCGACTACTTCGCCGTCAACGTCAGCTCGCCCAACACCCCGGGTCTGCGGACCCTCCAGGACGCCGATCGGCTGGCGGAGCTCCTGGCGGCCCTGCTGGCCGAGGCGCGGTCCCTCGCGGGGGCCGCGGCGCCGAAGCCGGTGCTGGTCAAGGTCGCGCCCGACCTCTCGGACCATGCGCTTGGTCAGGTGCTGGAGGTCTGCGTGGCGACCGGCGTCTCGGGCGTCATCGCCACCAACACGACCCTGTCGCGGGATGGGCTTGCCGCGCGGGACGCCACTGCGGTCGCCGGGCAGGCCGGCGGGCTCAGCGGCCGGCCGCTGGCGGCTCGGGCCGTCGAAGTGGTGAGATTCATCACTCGGAACTGCGACCTTCCCGTAGTCGGCGTCGGCGGCATCCTCACGCCGGCCGACGCCGACCGGATGGCCGACGCAGGGGCCAGCCTGGTTCAGCTGTACTCCGGATTGATCTATCAGGGACCTGGACTGGTCCGGGCGTGCGTCGCGCGGCTCAGCCAGGCCCGGGAGAAGGGACTATGAAGCGGTTCGGCGCACGACTGCAGCACGCCATCGCGACGCGAGGACCATTGTGCGTCGGGATCGACCCCCATCCGTCGTTACTGACCTCCTGGGGGCTTCCTGACACTCCGGAGGGGCTCGCGCGGTTCTGTGCAGCCGTGGTCGAAGCGGTCGGCGAGTCGGTCGCAGCGGTCAAGCCGCAGTCGGCGTTCTTCGAACGATTCGGCTCCGCTGGGGTCGCCGTGCTTGAGTCAACTATCCGACACTTGCATCTTGCAGGAACCGTGGTGGTCCTTGATGTCAAGCGGGGCGACATCGGTTCGACGGCCGCCGCGTACGCCGATGCGTACCTTCGCGACGGCGCGCCGCTCGCTGCCGACGCGATCACCGCGAGCCCGTATCTCGGGGTCGGTTCATTGAGCCCCATGGTCGACCTAGCAGTCCAAAGTGGGCGCGGCGTCTTCGTGCTCTCGCGGACGACGAATCCCGAGGGATCGACGATCCAGTGTGCCCTCACCGCTGACGGCCGCTCGGTAGCGCAGCTCGTCGTTGACGAGATCGCGCAGCTCAACAGGGGTGTCGATCCGGTGGGGGACGTCGGAGTCGTCGTCGGGGCGACCATCGGGACGGATACTGTTGATCTTTCAAACATCAATGGGCCGATCCTGCTCCCCGGTCTGGGGGCGCAGGGCGGCCGTCCGGAGGATCTTCGGACAGTCCTGGGTGGAGGGCGGGTCGTCGCGCTCGCTTCGTCCTCCCGGCAGGTGCTTTCGCAGGGGCCGAATGTCTCCGCGCTGCGGGCCGCGGCCGAGCGCGCAAGAGACGAATGTGCGACTGTCTTGAAGATCACAAACTGATTCCGAGGATGGTTATTTGCGGAACCGGCGTTGCCGAAACCGCTCCTGACCGCTAGTTTTCCCGCGCAACCACCACTAGTTCGTCAAGGGACCTGAGGAGATCTGGTGCCGCTCCCGCAACTGAGCCCGGAACAGCGCGCTGCCGCCCTGGAAAAGGCAGCCGAGATCCGCAAGGCGCGCGCCGAGCTGAAAGAACAGCTGAAGCAAGGCAAGATCACTCTTGCCGCGGTGCTTGACCGCGCCGAGAAGGATGACGTCGTCGGAAAGCTCAAGGTGTCGGCGGTGCTTCAGTCACTGCCAGGCATCGGCAAGATCCGGGCGACGCAGATCATGGAAAAGCTGAAGATCGCCGACAGCCGCCGCTTGCGGGGGCTGGGCGAGCAACAGCGCAAGGCACTGCTTGGGGAGTTCCCTGCCGACGGTTCCTGACCGTCAGGTAGAAACAAGTAGTGAGCAACGACGACGCGCGCCCGGCTGCCCGACTCACGGTCCTTTCCGGCCCCTCTGGGGTCGGAAAGGACAGCGTGATCGAGTTGATCCGGGCGCGCTCGCCCCAGGTGTGGTTGTCGGTTTCGGCCACCACACGACCTAAACGTGACTATGAGGTCGACGGGCTGCACTACTACTTCGTCGACCCACAGGAGTTCGACCGGCTGATCGCAGCGGGGCAGTTGCTGGAGTGGGCCGAGTTCGCGGGCAACCGCTACGGCACGCCCCGCGCGCCGGTCGAGCGGGCGCTGGCGCTCGGCATACCGACCCTCCTGAAGATCGATCTCCAGGGTGCTCGGCAGGTCCGTCTGGCGATGCCGGAGGCGCTGCTGGTGTTCCTCGCCCCACCAAGCGTCGAGGAGCTGGAACGGCGGCTCGTCGGGCGGGGGACAGAGGATCCGGAGACCATCAAGCGCAGGCTTGATCATGCGCATGAAGAGCTCGCCTGCGAGGCCGAGTTCGACTGCACGGTGGTCAACGACTCCGTCGAGCGTGCCGCGGACGAGCTGGTAGGATTGCTCGGTTCTCCCGAGTTGAGGACTCCCGTGGCCAACTACCGACGACATTGAGGTCTTCCGTGTCAGGAACCATCGCCAGCCCCGAGGGCATCACCAATCCGCCGATCGACGAGCTGTTGGAGAAGACCTCGTCGAAGTACGCGCTTGTGATCTTCGCGGCGAAGCGGGCCCGCCAGGTCAACGCCTACTACAGCCAGCTGGGCGAGGGCCTGCTGGAGTACGTCGGCCCACTGGTCGAGACAACGCCGCAGGAGAAGCCGCTGTCGATCGCGCTTCGCGAGATCAACGCCGGTCTGCTGTCCGCAGAGCCGATCGAGGTCTGAGCGGGCGCTATGGGGCACCGCGTCGTCCTGGGGGTTGGTGGCGGCATCGCGGCCTACAAGGTGTGCGAGCTGCTGCGGCTGCTGACCGAATCCGGGCACGCGGTGCGGGTCGTTCCGACAGCTGCCGGGCTGCGGTTCGTCGGCGCGGCGACGTGGGCGGCGCTGTCCGGCCAGCCGGTCGTCAGTGATGTGTTCGACGACGTTGACCAGGTGCCGCACGTCCGGCTCGGGCAGAGCGCTGATCTCGTGATTGTGGCTCCGGCAACAGCGGACCTGCTGGCCCGTGCCGCCTGCGGTCTCGCGGACGACCTGCTGACCACGACGTTGCTCACAGCGCGGTGCCCAGTACTCTACGTTCCGGCCATGCACACCGAGATGTGGCGCAATCCGGCCACCAAGGCCAATGTCGCCCTCCTGCGCGAGCGGGGTGCCGTCGTGCTCGATCCCGCCGTCGGCCGCCTGACCGGTCCGGACAGCGGGCCGGGGCGACTGCCGGAGCCAGCCGAGATTGTTGCGGTGGCGCAAGACCTGCTGCGCCCAGCCGGGGATCCCTCGGGAGCCTCGTCCGGACGGATGGATCTCTGCGGGCGACGGGTCGTCGTCACCGCGGGCGGGACCCGGGAGCCCATTGATCCGGTGCGGTTCATCGGCAATCGATCATCCGGCCGGCAGGGCTACGCCTTCGCCTCCACCGCGCTGGCGCTGGGAGCCAGCGTGACGTTGATAACAGCGAACGTCGCCCTGC
>JAFGOK010000607.1 GCA_016926535.1 Micromonosporaceae bacterium
CGACCGTCGCACCGACCGGCACGACCAGGGACGCCTACGCCACCATCCAGGCCGAGAGCTACAACGCCCAGTCCGGCACGACGACCGAAACGACGACCGACACCGGCGGCGGCAGCAACGTCGGCTACATCGCCAATGGTGACTGGCTTCAATTCAACAACGTCAACTTCGGCTCGACGGCGGCGAAGCAGTTCAAGGCCAGGGTGGCCTCGGGTGCCGCTTCCGGGATCAGCGGGCTGGTCGAGGTACGGCTCGACAGCCGCAGCAACGCCCCGATCGGCAGCTTCGCCCTCGCGAGCACCGGGGGCTGGCAGACCTGGCAGACGGTCCCCGCCAACATCAGCTCCGTCACCGGGACCCACACCGTCTACCTCACCTTCACCAGTGGCCAGCCCGCCGATTTCGTCAACCTCAACTGGATCACGTTCGCTCACTAGGCCCGTCAGGGCTGCGTCGTGATGGGACTGTGGTGGCGCTGGCCGGTCCGGCCAGCGCCACCAATCCGATCCCGGTCAACCCGCGCGTTGCCGTGGCCAGGATGCCGCCCTGGCCGTACGGTCAAGACGTGATTGGTTCGTGGATACCACCGGAACGCCTGCGCCAGCGCGGTGCGGCGTTCCGTGAGGCAACCCCGGTCACCCAGCTGGCAGATCTCCGGCCGCGGGACAGCGGCACCGACCCCATCGCCCTGCTGGAGTCGACGAATGCCGACAGGGTCGCCGACCTGCTGCCGCTGCGCTTCGGGAGGATGGCGGCGTCGCCGTTCGCCTTCCTCCGCGGCGCCGCCGGCATCATGGCGGCCGATCTCGCCGGAGGTCCGGACACCGGGCTGCACGGACACATCTGCGGTGACGCGCACGCCGCCAACTTCGGGTTCTACGCCTCGCCGGAGCGGCGTCTGGTCCTCGACGTCAACGACTTCGACGAGACCTGTCTTGGGCCGTGGGACTGGGATCTCAAACGCCTGGTCGCCAGCGTCGTCTGCGCCGGGCGCGAAGCCGGCGTCAGCGACGTGGCCTGCCGGCTGGCGGCCCGGGACTGCTCGCGCACCTATCGCATGGCCATCGCGGAACTGGCCGACCTGCCGCTGCTGGAGGCCTACTACCTGACGACGGAGCACGCGACCCTGGAGCACTACGGCATCGCTGACCTGGTCGAGACCTTCGACCGGGTCCGGAAGAAGGCCAAGAAGAACACCAGCCGGCGAGTCGTCGCCAGGTCGACCGGCCAGGGCACCGGAGAGCCCTGGGTGTTCTCCGAAGACCCACCGAAACTGACCCGGCTCCCAGCGGCTGAGGCGGACGCGGTCGTTGCCTCCCTGGACGGCTACCGGTCAACCCTCGGGGAAGAGATCCGGACCTTGCTCGGACGGTTTGCCGTCGTCGACGTCGCCCACCGCGTCGTCGGCCTCGGCAGCGTCGGTTACCGCAGCTACGTCGTCCTGCTCCGGGGCAATGGCGACGACGCCCTCGTCCTCCAGATCAAGCAGGCCAGGCCGTCCGTGCTGTCGGCACACCTTCCGCAGCCACCGGTGATCCATGAGGGGGAACGGGTGGTGCGAGGCCAGCGCTGGATGCAGACCGTCAGCGACATCCTGCTCGGCTGGACCACCATTGGCGACCAGGAGTACCTCGTCCGGCAGTTTCGCGACATGAAGGGCAGCATCGATCCGACGGCGCTGCCGACCGACCAGCTCGACGACTACGCGCGGATGGTCGGCGTGGTTCTTGCCCGGGCGCACGCCCAGTCCATCGACCCCCGCATCCTGACCGGGTACTGCGAGAGCTGCGACAGCGGGGCATCCGGTGCCGGCGGCGACGCCTTCGACAGCGCCTTCACTGAGTTCGCCCTGGAGTACGCCGACCGGACCGAGGCGGACCACGAAACCCTGCTCGCCGCGATCCGCTCCGGGCGCCTGCCCGCGACGACCGCGACCGCGCCTGCGTGGCCAGACGACCGTACCTGCCCGGCCGCCAGCGTCACGCCTGTGCTGGAGTGACCCATCTCCCCTGGGCCATGACCCGGCGCAGCCGGAACTCCTCATCGAGCCAGACCAGATCAGCGTCCAGCCCGGGGGCGATCGCTCCGCACCGGTCGTCGATCCCCAGCAGCCGCGCCGGATTCGCCGAGGCCGCCGCAGAGGCCGTCTGGACCGGAAGGCCGACCTCGACGATGGCTCTGCGCACGGCTTCGTCCATGGTCAGGGTGCTGCCGGCCAGGGTCCCGTCCGCGGCGAGCCGTGCCTGCCCGCTGCGTACCACGACGTCCTGGCCGCCCAGGACATAGTGCCCGTCGCCGGCTCCCGCCGCGTCGATGGCGTCCGTCATGAGTACGAGCCGATCGGTCCGACCGTCCACCAGCAGCCGCACCGCCGCTGGGTGGACGTGCACGCCGTCGTTGATGACCTCGCAGGCGGCCCCGGCATCCAGGGCCGCCGGGATCGGACCTGGCTCACGGTGGTGCGGGGACCGCATGGCGTTGTACGCGTGGGTCACCAGGCTCGCCCCCCGGTCGAACGCCGCCAGCGCCTGGTCATAGGTTGCCTCAGTGTGGCCAACCGCAGCGACGACCCCTGCGGCGACCAGGCGGTCGATCAGGTCGAGTGCGCCAGGGCGCTCCGGGGCGATGGTCATCGTCCTGGCCCAGCCCTGCCCCGCGTCCAGCAGGGTTTCCAGGGCCGCCGGGTCCGGGGCGATGATGTGGTGCGGGTGCTGCGCTCCACATCGGTCCCGGCACAGGAACGGCCCTTCCAGGTGGGCTCCGATGACGTGGCCGGTGGGATCAGGACCGCGCCTGGCGAGATCGGCGACCCAGCGCAGTTGCCCCGCCAGGTCCGCCACGGACGCCGTCACCAGGGAAACGAGGGTCCTCGTCGTGCCGTGGGTACGGTGGTACGCGACCGCCGCGGCCATGTCGCCAGGGGAGGCTGCGGAATCGTGCCCGCCGCCCCCGTGCACGTGGAGGTCAATGAAACCCGGCAGGAGCCAGCCGCCGTTCAGAGCTTCGGTCTCGTGCCCGCCGAGACCGGCGTCCCGGACGTCGACGATCGTCGCCCCCCGCACGGTGATCGCCCCCTCGGCCAGCACCCCGGTTGGCGTCACGACCCGAGCTCCAGTCAGGATGGTCATCCGGTCGCTCCCCTCGAATCCCAGGCAAGCCTGCTCGCCCCGAGCACGCCGGCATCCGCGCCGAGCGAGGCCAGGCGTAGCGGAGGTGGCCGCCGCCAGCGCAACCGGGCCGCCATCCCGGCCTTCAGCGGTTCGAGCAGAGCGGCGCCCGCTCCGGCCAGCCCGCCGCCCAGCACGATGACCTCGGGATCGCACAGCAGCGTGGTCGTTGCCAGCGCCGTGGCCAGTGCGCTGATCGCTTCCGCCCAGACCCGGTCGGCCACAGGGTCCCTTCCCAGCAGCCCGACGATCTGCTCAGCCGTCGCCGCAGGCACTCCGGGGCCGCTCGCGGCAGCGTACCGCTTGCTGACCGCCGCGGCCGAGGCATAGACCTCAAGGCATCCCCGCTGGCCGCAGGCACACGGGTCGCCCCCTGGCAGCGCCACGGTGTGCCCCAGCTCTCCCGCCTGCCCGGTCGCTCCGGCCCGGGTGACCCCTTCGAAGATCATGGCGGCGCCGATCCCCGTCCCCAGGGCGACGAACAGCCCGTCCCGCAAGCCGGCTGCGGCAGCCTCGGCTCTGGCTGCCGCTCGGACGTCGTGGTCAACGACCACGGGGAGGCCACACCGCCCGGTGACCGCCGCCGCCAGCGGCATGTCCCGCCATCCGAGATTCGCCGCGTACTCGACGACGCCGCTGGCCGCGTCGACCCGCCCGGGGGTGACCAGTCCAATTGAGACGACCTTTGCCTCGGCCGCCAGCCCGACGAGCTCACTGACCAGGCTGACAACCGCTCCGAGGACGGCCCGGCCGCCCGCGGAGGCCGGGGTCGGCATCGCCCGCCGGGACAGCACCGTCTGCCGGGCGTCGACGAGCGCCCCTTTGAGGGACGTCCCCCCGATGTCGATGGCGACTGCCAACTCACGCGTCACTGTGCCTCCTCCCCGTCGGGCGCTCGCAGGCGCCGCCGTCGCTCATCCCTTGACCGCCCCCGCCGTCATACCGCCGACCATGCGACGCTGGACGATCAGGAAGAACACCAGGACCGGGATCGTGAACAGCACGGATGCCGCCATGGTCGCGCCCCAGTCGTCGCCGAAGGCCGTGCGGAACGACGCGAGCCACACCGGCAGGGTGTAGTGCTCGTTGTCCCGCATGAAGACGAAGGCGTACAGGTATTCGTTCCAGGCCGTGATGAAGCCGAAAATCGACGTCGCGACCAGTCCTGGGCCAAGCAGCGGCAGGATGATCCGCCGATAGGCCTGCCACCTGGTACATCCGTCCACCAGTGCCGCCTCCTCGAGTTCCACCGGAACGGCTGCGACGAATCCGCGCAGCGTCCAGATTGTGAACGGAAGGATGGAAACGAAGTAGACGCACACCAGCGCAGGAAGCCGGTTAAGAAGATCGAACTGACGAAACACCAGGAAATAGGGTATGAACAAGGCCTCGAACGGCGCCAGCTGGACCGCAAGAATCATCAGCAGGTACGCCTTGCGCCCCCGGAACGGCAACCGGGCCGCGGCGATGGCGGCGAGCAGAGCGATCAGGAGTGCCAGCCCGACGGCGGACAGCGTGACGACCAGGCTGTTGCGCAGGAAGGTCACGAAGCCCGGCCGGCTCAGGGCGGTCGCGAAGTGCTCCAGGGTCGGATGCGACGGCCAGAACCGGGGCGGGTCACTGGTGATCTCCATCGTTGGCTTGAGGGCCGTCACGACCATCCAGTAGCCAGGAAACGCCAAGAGCACAGCGAGGACGAGCCCGACGGTATTGGCCAGGATCCTGGCGATCATGCTGCGAGGAGCGTCCATCAGGCAACCTCCGTCCGGAGGGTGTTGCGGACCGAGAAGATCAGCAACCCGGCGAGCATCAGCACCATCACCACCGCCCCGGCGGCAGCGACCCCGAACCGGCTGGATGCGATGCCGACGTTGTAGAGGAACACGGAAAGGGTCGTGGTCTGCCCGCTCGGGCCGCCCTGCCGCACGGCGAAGACCTGGGCGAACACCTTGAAGTCCCAGATGGTCGACAGGAAGGTCAGCACGAC
>JAFGOK010000608.1 GCA_016926535.1 Micromonosporaceae bacterium
AATCTGGTCGACGGCGACGATCTGCCGGAGCCGGTACAGCCTGAGAATGATCGCAAGGCCAATGCCGATCTCGGCAGCGGCCAGCACAATGACGAAAAGTGCGAAGACCTGGCCGGTGACCGGCAGCACCGGCTGCATGGTCCGCAGGATCACCGCGTCCGCAGTGATCAGGACTAGGTTGACCGCGTTGAGCATCAGTTCAGCGGCCATCAGAAGCAGAACGGCGTTTCGTCTGGCCAGAACACCGTACGCGCCGATACCGAACAGGGCCGCCGCGATGGTGAAGGGGATTGCAGGATGCACGGCTACTTCTTCCTCCCAGATACCGAGTCATCCCCGGGCTGGGACAGCACGATCGCACCGATCAGTGCGGCCAGTAGGAGCAGCCCAACCAGCTCGAACGGCAGGACCCAGGACTGGAATACCTGCTCACCGATCCGTTCCGCCGTTCCGGCCTCCGGAAGCTCGACCTTCTCCCAGCGATAGGCGTTGACCAGGAGCGCCCCGAGCGCACCCGCGGCGCCGAGACCGACGAGCGCGCCGGGCCAGCGGGGTCGATTGAGGTCGTCACTCACACCGATGGGTGCTCTGGTCAGCATCACCGCGAACAGCAGGAGCACGACCACGGCCCCGAGGTACAGCAGGATCTGGACCCAGGCGACCATCTCGGCGGTCAGCACCAGATAGGCGGCGGCGACTCCAATCAGGGTCACGATGAGCCAGAGGCCGGCCCGCACGAGGTGGCGGGTTGTCACGACGAGCAGCGCGGAGCCAAGGACAACCGCGCCGATAGTGATCAGCAATACGTCGGCAACGGTCACGGTCATATCCTGCCACTGCCGTCGTTCGGGCATGCGTCGACCTGCGACGGAGCACTGGCAGCTGCCGCAGCAAGCGCTTTCTCCGCAACAACCTCTTCCTTCGCTCCTGCCCCGTTTCGGTCGTGCGCGGGAGGCGGTGGAACGGTCATCACCCACTCCCGAAGCCGGTCCCTACTGTGAACCAGATCACGAAGATCATATTCGGCGTACTCGAACTCCGGCGACCAGTGCAATGCCCCAAACGGGCACACCTCGACGCAAATCCCGCAGTACATGCACAGCGCAAAATCGATGTTGAACTCGTCCAGGACGTTGCGTTGACGTGCCCTCGCGGCACCAGGCACAATTACTTCTTCTTTGTGGGACTCAATCGTGATAGCCCAGTCTGGACACTCGCGGGCACAGAGCAGACAGACGGTGCAGTTCTCCTCGATATGGGCAATGACGCCCCTACTACGCGGCGGTAGCTCTGGGTCAACATCCGGATACTGTTGCGTGGTACTTCGTCGTGTCATCGTCTTGAACGTGACGGCGAGGCCTTTGGCGAGGCCGATCCCTTTCATACCGCCATCCTGTCGGGTTGAGTTCTGCGGTTTGTTTCACGGGCAGCGCTGCAGGCGGGATCACCACTCACAACGCACCATCACCAGGCAAGCACACAATGCCTGTTCCTCCGGCCGGTTCACCGGGCCGGTTCACAGCGCCAATTTCACTCCCGCCGTCAGTACGAGCTGCGCTAGGGCCGCGGGGACCAAGCCCAGCCAGCACAAACGCTGCAACTGGTCCTCCCGGAGCCGGGGATAGGCGATCCGCACCCACAGCACAACGAAGGAGACACAGGCGATCTTGATCAGCGTCCACAGCCAGCCGAGCTCGGTGTCCAGACCGAACGGCCCCTTCCAGCCGCCGAGGAACAGCACCGTCGTCAGCGCCGAGATGACGAAAATGCCGGCATACTCCGCCAGCATGAAGAACGCGTACCGCAGACCGGTGTACTCGACCAGGTAGCCAGCCACCAGCTCAGAGTCGGCGATGGGCATGTCGAACGGGGTCCTGCGAATCTCGGCGAGCCCGGCCAGGAAGAACACGACCAGAGCGGGGAGCTGCCAGATCAGCCACCAGGGACGCCACGCCTCGACGATCCCGGACAGCGAGAGGGTGCCTGCTGCCATGGCGACACTCGCTGCGGCGAGGACGAACGGCAGCTCGTACCCGAGCAGTTGCGCAGCGGCCCGCAACCCGCCCATCAGGGCGAACTTGTTCGCCGATGCCCAGGACGCCATCAGGACCGCGATCACGCCGAGGCCGAAAACCGCTAGGACGAAGAACAACCCGATGTCCAGCTTCTGGGCAACCAGGCCACCTGGCCCAAGCGGGATCACCAACACGACGATCATGTACGGCAACATCGAGATCACTGGAGCGATCTTGAATACCGGCCGATCGGCCGCCCTCGGCGTGATGTCCTCCTTCTGGATGAACTTCGCCGCGTCAGCGACCAGCTGCGCCCATCCGTGATATGCCCCTGCGTACATCGGACCGAGCCGGCCCTGCATGTGCGCCATCACCTTGTGTTCCGTCTGCCCGATCACCAGTGGTGCCACAAAGATCACGATGATCACAATGAGCACTCGGACGACAAGATCTAGCCAAGCCGGCACCGGAATGCCTCCGTCCGTTCTTCGAGTCCTGACGCGATCCTACGGGCAGCGGGTGGACAGCATTTCGGATGCCGGGCTGGAGGCCTCAGCCCTCGGTTGCGGTCGTGACGCCTGGGCCCCACTCGCCCGGAGCCGGCACCCCGAGCGGGCGCAGTGGCTGCCTGGCCCTGCCGCCGCCCTCGCCACCAGGCTCCTTCGCTCCGGGCCAGGCCCGGACCACCCGACTGGCGAGCACGAACTCCTTGCGCAGGGGATGCCCCTCGAACTCGTCCGGCAGCAGCAGCGGCGTGAGACTCGGGTGACCGGAGAAGTCGATGCCGAACATCTCGTGAGTCTCCCGCTCGTTCCAGGACGCGCCCGGGTAGAGGTCGACGATGCTGTCGATGCGCGGATCCTCGCGCCCCACCCTGCCCCGCAGCAGCACGCCGTGTCGCTGGCTGGTCGACCAAGCGTGGAACACGACGTCGAAGCCGTCGGCTTCCTCGTCAACGGCGGAGAGCCAGTCGAAGAAGTCGCAGCCCAGCTCGTCCCGGACGGTCAGGACCGCGCGGCGCCACTGCTCTGCGGGGACGTCGACCGTCGCTCTGGCATACCGGTCACCGCCGGAAACGGACGCGGTAGCGCCGGCTCCGAGGACTGCTACCAGGCGAGCGCCGATCTCATCAGGGGTCACGGCTTCGATCCTACGGTCCGGGTCAGACGACGGGAGCAGGGGCGGCGACTGGAGCAGGGGCGGGAACAGGTTCCGCCATCAGCACCGCTGGGTCCGACCGGTTGGTGCCACCGAACCCCGCCGGCTCTCCCGCGATCTTGTCCTGCAACTTCATGATCGCATGAAGCAGCGCCTCTGGACGAGGCGGGCATCCCGGCACAAAAACATCAACAGGAATGATTTGGTCGACGCCCTTGGTCACGGAGTAGGCGTCCCAGTACGGGCCACCGCAGTTGGCGCACGAGCCAAAGGAGATCACGTACTTGGGCTCAGCCATCTGGTCGTAGAGCCGCTTGAGGGCGGGAGCCATCTTGTCGGTCACAGTACCTGAAACGATCATGAGGTCCGCCTGGCGGGGTCCGTGCGCGAACGGAATCACCCCGAGACGAATGAAGTCGTGCCGTCCCGTCGAGGCTGCGATGAACTCAATCGCGCAACACGCAAGCCCGAAGTTAAATACCCAGAGCGAGTACCGACGGCCCCAGTTGAGGACAAACCGGATCGGCTCGCCAACAACATTCGGAAGCCCAGCCATGTGCCCAACCATACGCGACTGGTTTTCGCACCCCACGCCGCACCGCCCACGATGACCATGAGCCCTGCCGGCCGGACATCCATCGATGGAGGGTACTGTCTGCCAACGCAACCTGACCGTTTCGCCAGTCCTGGGGTCCACCGACAGGGATCATGCGGGTACACCCCCGACCTGACGAGGAGGCAATTCCGTGCCCGCCGGCATCGCCGCTGGTCATCCGATCACCGCCGACGTCGGCCTGCGGCTGATTGAGGCCGGTGGCAGCGCCGCAGACTCAGCCGCCGGGGCGGTGCTGGCCAGCTGTGTTGCGGAGACCGTGCTCACCGGCCTGGGCGGGGGTGGCTTCGCCACCTACTTCAACGCGAGGACGCGCACCGTCACCTGTCTGGACTTCTTCTGCACCGTCCCAGGCCTCGACCTGCCCTCGGCGCGGGCAGCCTCCTGGTCGACGACCCCCGTGGACATCTCGTTCGGCCGGGTCCCGCTCCGGTTCTCCATCGGGGGCGGGACCATTGCCGTACCAGGGGTCCCCGCCGGGATCGGCGCGCTCCACCGCCGCTGGGGGAGGCTGCCGTGGCAGGACGTGGTCGCCCCGGCGATCCAACTGGCAGTCGACGGAGTCCCCCTGCCCGGTGCCCACGCGGCGACCCTCGCCGCCATCGCGCCGGCCATGTTGCCGGATGAGGGATCAGCCGGGTACGCCCCCACCGGGCGGCTGCTGCTCGGCGGGGAGGTGCTGCACCACCCCGGGCTGGCGGAGGCTATGACCGTGCTGGCAGAGCAGGGACCAGCCGCGTGGTATACGGGCACGCTGGGCTCCCGGATCGTCGAGACCGTCCGATCGGCCGGCGGGGTCCTCTCCCCGACCGACCTCGCGGCATACCAGGTCAGGCAGGTGCCGGTCAG
>JAFGOK010000110.1 GCA_016926535.1 Micromonosporaceae bacterium
GCCGCGGTCACCGTAGCTCTGGTCCCGGCCTTCTCGGTCTCTGCGGTCCCGTTCCCGGCCGGAGGCTCGCTCGCGATGGCCACCACCGTACCCGCCGTTACGCGGCTCTTCCCGTTCTGGTGCTGGTTCTGCCTCGTCCCAGCCGGACGACCAGCTGGAGCGGTTCCTGGACTCCCCAGCGGGCAGAGCCGCCGGCCCGCTGCCCCGGACCGTCGTCTCCCAGGGGTGGTTGTCCGACCACCCGTCGGAGTGCTCCCGGAGGTCCGAATCCGACCCGTCGTGCCTGGATCCGAAGGGCTCGTCGCGGCGTACCGCAGCCCAGCGATCCTCGATGCGGTATTCGGATCCTGAGCCAGTCGCGCGGATCTCCGAGCTGCGTTCTCCCATGCGCAGCTCACGTCCATGATCATCGCTCCGGACCGATGCCCATCTGTCCCCGGACCGCAGCCCGGTCACGCCGGGACCGACCAGGTCGTCGGCATCCCGGGACCAACGCTGGCTGGAGGCGTCCTCCACCATCCGGCCACGGTCCTCCCGCTGCCCACCAAGTAGCTGGTCCGTCCAGGAAGGACCCTCAGTGCTGGCGGGGAGGGCAACCGGCTCCTGGCGGTCGGCCCGCCGCTGGTGAGGCACCCGCGCCCAAGGCGCCGGCTGCTCATCGGCCGCGCGACCCGCGTAGTGATCGCTCCCGCGGGAGCGATCACCCTGCCCGCCACGAGCCGGGTACTCGTCGTCCCCGTGCGCTGCCTGGCGATGGCCGCCGCCGCGGGCGCCGTGAGAAGGCTGCGGATCCTGGCGATGACCGTAGACGGTCCCCCCGCTGGCGGCGGGTTCGTCGTTCTGGTCGACGACCGTGGTCTTGCGGGTTGTCACGTGCACCGTCTCGGTATGACGCAGCACCCCGCCCGGCGCTGGCCGGGGTGCCACGCCGTGGGCGACGCCGGTGGGCTGTTTCGCGGGATAGCCGGACCGCTCACGTTGCTCCAGCAAGAGGTCGACCTGGCCGCGAAGTTCCTCAATCGTGTCGTTCATCGAAACGATTTTCTCCGCCAGCGCCTTGTGCGTTGTTTTCGCGGCATGAGTGATATCGCCCCGAACGTCTTCTCTCATTGCGTCGATCTCATCGAGAACGAAGTCCTCGATATCCGCAGACACCGCCGCCCCACCGTCACGCTGCATCAGCATGAAAGCCGCGCCGACCAGGACAACGGTGAACACAACCAGCACGACGGCGAGACGCAACAGCCCGGATGCCTCGGCGGCCATCACCAGCAGGGCAGCGACCGGCGCGAGCGCAGCGCCACACCACAACATCACCCGCGCGATCCGCGCCTGCCCACCGCGCCCCTGCTCGTCCGCCGGCATGGCTGTAGACCCTACTGGTTGGGAGCTTTCTTCGGAATAACGTCAGCGGTCCCAACGATCAGTTGTTCCCCACCCATCGTCGCTGGTTCGTGCCGACAGCTGAGTCGACCATCCGCTGTCTGCCGGGTCTGGTGGCCACCCGTCGGAGGAGGAACCAGCGGACGCTGAATGGGAAGACCATCCATCAGCCGACGCCAGGGCACCGTCGCCCTCGGCCGCGGTCCCGAATGCCTCAACAAGTCTTGTCGTGACCAGCCCGACCAGGATCGCCGCGGCGCCCACGGCGAGTTGGGACAGGTCCCACTCCCGGACCTCAGCGAGTCTGGATAACAGAACGACCACAGTGACCGCCAGCGCGGTCCCGAACACACCGCCGCGCCGGCCGTGGGCCGAAGTACCCCCGAGAAGCACTGCCCCGACGGCGAGCACGGTCAGTCCCAGGCCTCCGTCCCCCGGCGCCATCGGGCGGGTCGACAAGGCCAGCACGACGCCCGCGACGGAGGCCAGCACGCTGGAAGCGATGATCGCCAGCAGGGCTGCGGTCACGGCGGAAGCAGGCATCCGCTGGGCCGGATCCCCGGTCGCCCGATATCCCCCGATTGTTGCTCTGATCGACCCGACCACCCCGAACAAGCCGCTAACAACCGAAAGCATGACAAACGCGAGGAACCAGTACCGGGCGTGGGACGCTGGATCATAGGCGCCCCTGACGACTGTCACCTCGTCCTGCCGCTGGAGCCACGCTATGACGGCGATGCCGACCCCGAGGCTGCCTGCCCAGGCGGGGACCTGGAAACCAACGACAATCACGGCGATCACGACGCCGATCCCAGCCGCCGCCGCAGTTGTGACGAGCGCGGCTGTCGTCAGGCCTCCGTCTGAACGGTCGGCGAAGAACATGGCGCTCGCATACGCGAGCGGCCCGACAGCGAGATTCGGTGTCGCCGCCCGGAAACTGAGTCCGGCACCGACACTGACCAGACCAACGACGGTGGCGGACAGCAGTAATCCCTCAAGATCGGAATCGCGTAGCACCGACGGCGCGCTGTCGTGCAGCAGGTATGCCGCTGCCGCCGCGAAGAGCACCAATACGCCTTCCCACAGCAGATGAACCGAGATGCGATCCCTGCGGTCGTCGCCGAAGGCGGCGAATCGTGCCCCCCGTGTCGGGTGCGGAGGGGGCGGCTCCAACGGCGGCTCGTACTCCGGCGCGGCATACCCCTGCCCGTAGTCAGCCTCGTGCCCCCCGTCGAACCCCGACGCACCGAACCCTTGGTCGTCGGAGTATGTCGCGTCGCCTCCGTACCTCGGACTGTCGTATGCCATCGGCCATGCACCTTCTGCTTCCATGCCGCTGTGTTGGCCGTCCTGGGTCCGGGGCACGACCGCGGCGTCCGGCGGGTCGAATTGGTGTCTGTCGCACCGTACCCGCGCGTCGCCGCAGGCGACAGCCCCGCTGTCCCGGCGAATTGCCGCCTTGGCGGTATATCTGACTCATCGACCGCCTTCAGGACCGCTGCCGCGCAAACCCTATCCGTTGCCACCCGGTCGAGATCCCGGACGGCCGGGCGAGGAGGAGTCGTCGCCGGGCGAGGAAGGTGGAACCCGGCAGGCGCGTTCAAGCACTATTGACCCAAGTACCAGGGCCGCCGAGGCGACAATTCCCGCAATCGCCGCTGGCAGGTCCTTGTCTGCCTCGACCAGTACCGGTCGCTGAACGAACAGCCACAGGGTCATGCCGAGGTACAGTCCGCCGAACAGCGCGCCCGCCAGCGCGGATGCCTTCGCGAGTACGACAGAGCGCGCGACGAGAAGAGGGTCGACGGGCAACGCACCCTCCCGCCGGTCGACCCACGCCTTAACCGGTCGTGCCAGAAGCCCCTCCAGCGCGGCGAGAGCGGCCAGGGTCAGGGGCGGCAACCAGGGCAGTCGCGGCAGCACGCCGTAGAACCGGTCGAGGCCGAGCCATGCGCAGCCCGCAGCGGCGAGCACGGCGACAACCAGCGTCGCTGGCTGCGTCGTGTGCATGCGTCGCTTCGGGTTCGTTGATCGGTCGTCGTGAGGGCTCACCATCAGTTCGCGCTCCAGTGTTTCGTTCTCCGGTCCTCCACGAATCGTTTCCCTCCACGAATCGTCTCAAGTCGCACGCCCCTGAAGGCCAGCATCATACGGACGAAGCCGATCGAGTTCGCTGGCCAGCGACGCGGACCGCAGGAGTTCACCAATCGGACCCCAGTGTGGCAGCACGGCCTGCGGCTGCAGGTCAAGCCATGGACGAAGCACGAACGCTCGCAGATGGGCCAGGGGATGCGGCACTGTCAGATCCGGGCTGTCCACCACCACCGGCGCTCCCTGCTCCGAGACAACCGCGATGATGTCAACGTCGAGGGTGCGCGGACCGTATCTGCGGGCCGGATCACGCGTCCGCCCGGCGTCGGCCTCAAGCTTCCTGGCCACCTCCAGCCAGTGGGCGGGATCGTCCTCCGGTGAGGCGACCAGCACCGCGGCGTTGAGATACCTGGGCTGTTCCACATCGCCCCACGGCTCGGTCTCGTACACCGCAGATACCGAAATCAGGCTGTCGTGAAGGGCCGCAACCGCAGCACGCAGGTATCCGAGGCGATCGCCGACGTTGCTGCCAAGTGACAGTACCGCTGTTGTCACCGGACCGCACTCCTGCTGAGGGTCACCGAAACGTCACGGAACTGGTGCTGGATCGGGGCATGGGGTTTGTGCACAGTCACCCGCGCGACAGCGACTCCTGGGTAGGAAAGGCAAACGTCCAGCAGGTTCGCCGCGAGTGTCTCGATCAGGTTGACCGGCTCTCCCCCGACGATGGCGACCAGCCGATCAGCCAGTTCCCCGTAGTGGATGGTGTCTACGAGATCATCCGAGGCGACCGCGGCAGACAGATCCAGTTCGAGTTCCGCGTCGACAACGAACGGTTGCCCGTGTACCCGCTCCTCGTTGAAGACGCCATGCCGGCCATATGCCCGCAGCCCGGTCAGAGTGATCCGATCGCGGTACCCCGCCCTCCTCCGAGGAGGCACGAACTCGCCCACGGCGGCGCTCTGGATGCTCATCCTGTTCCTCTCGTCGCGAGGTCTCTCGTTGCGAATCCTCTCGTTGCGAGCCACACCTTGATCGCATCGACGTTGGCCCGGACGTCGTGGACTCGAACCCCCCACGCCCCGGCGGCGAC
>JAFGOK010000609.1 GCA_016926535.1 Micromonosporaceae bacterium
AATGTCTTGTCCTGTCGGGACATACTGCCATCTATGCAGCCACAGAGGTCACGGCAGTCACGGCAGTCACGGCAGTCACGGCAGTCACGGCAGTCACGGCAGTCACGGCAGCAGCATGATGACGATTTCCGCTACGTTGCCAAGTTCGCCAAACGCGGCTATCGGGCGTCGTCCTGCCTGATGTGGGCAATCCTCGTCCCGGTCGTTGTGCTCCTGGTTAGCTGTGGCGGATGCCTCCTGCTGTCGGCGATCTCCACCGCCATACATCGATGAGGTGATCGCATGTCTCGGGCGATGCGGGTCTGTTCGCAGCCTGGATGTCCGAACCTTGTCGAGCGTGGGCGCTGTCAGCGTCATCAGCGTCAGGCGGATCAGGCTCGGGGGACGGCCGCGCAGCGCGGTTATGGCAGTCGACATCGTGACCGGTTCCGTGCCCAGGTCCTGCGTCGTGATCCGATCTGTACGTGTACGGACCGGAGTCATGGGCACGGGCCGCGCTGTACCGAGCCGTCCACCGTGGCTGATCATTGGCCCAGGGATCGGCGCGAGTTGGTCAGGCTGAGTCTGGATCCTGATGATCCGCAGCATGGGCGTGGGCTGTGTGCCGACTGTCACAACAGGCACACGAGTCGGGCGCAGCCTGGGGGGTGGCATGCGTGAGCGTGATGGGTCATGGTGATCTGCCGTTGTGCGCGCCAACACATGGCGAGTTGATCAGTCGGCGGGTTGCTCTTGAGCGCACGCCCGGTCAGGTTGATCTCGACAGCCTAGGAATAGGTGAACTTCTATCCTTTGCTGATCGATACGGCATTCCGCACACGGCGCGACTCGTACTCGATGCCTACCAGGGCAGACCTGTGGCACTGCTGGAGTGGTGACCCTCAGTGGCGGCCGGTGTGGCGGTGGGGTGGGGGGTGACCCTTGGGGCACCGCTGACCTGGACCGTCGGGGAGGTGCCTCGCGGTTCGCGGAGCTGAAAACTTCGGGAGGGGGCTCGTGATGGCGACGGTCCGTGTTCCTTCTGGCCTCGGCAAACGCGGGCGGAGGCTCTGGCGCGACCTCACTGTTGATCATGATTTTCCGCCGGCGGAACTGGTCCTCCTGGAGGAAGCCTGCCGCCTCGCCGACCGTCTGGACCGCCTGGACATGTTGATCCAGGGTTCGGATCGGGAGTGGCTCACCGTGCTCGTGTCGCCGTTTTCCAGCGAGGAGACGGTGACCGTCAAACTCATGATCAGCGATCCGATGTCGGAGGCCCGCCAGTCAGCCAACATCCTCAAGCAACTCCTGGCAGCATTACGGATTCCCGACGAGGTGACCGGCAAGCGGCCGCAGCAGCGCGGCGGGGCCAGGGGCGCCTACCGGGCGTCGGGTGCCAAGACCGCCAGCGGGCAGGGCGGGGCAACGGTGTCCGCGCTCGATCGGGCGCGTGCGGCTCGCGGGGCGTGAGGCATGCCGGCCGGGCGGCGCACCCGGTGGGCCGGAGCGTTGTTCGACGGTCATGTCTGCTCGCTCGGGTACACCGTCATCGATTGGATTGCTGAGTACTGCTGCCACGGGCCGGGCGATGTGGCCGGCGAACCGGCCACCGTCGATGACGAGTGGTTTGCGTTCCTGGTCGAGGCCTACCGGATCGATCCGCTGAGCGGACGCCGGGTCTACGACGAGGCGGTGCTCTCCCGGCCGAAGGGGCGGGCGAAATCCGAGCTGGCCGGATGGGTTGGGGTGGCGGAGGCGTTCGCCCCGTGCCGGTTTGACGGCTGGGATGCTGACGGGCAGCCGGTCGCGCGGCCGGTGCGCTCACCGCTGTTGCGGTGTCTGGCGACCGAGGAGGAGCAGGCCGGCAACACCTTCGAGAACATCGCGTTCATCGTGGGTGACTGGGGGCAGGACATGTTCCCGGAGATCTACGGGGGCGCCGGTGGGGTCCGCCGGTACCAGTCCGCCAAGGCCATTTACCTGCCTGGTGGCGGTGAGATCCGGGCCTGCACGGCGGGGAATGCCAGCAAGGATGGTGGCAAGGAGACCTTCGTTGTCGCCGATGAGACCCACCTGTATGTGCTGCGTGAGCTCAAGGGCATGTACGGCACGGTCCAGCGCAACTGTGGCAAGCGGAAGCTGGCGCAGCCGTGGCTGCTGCAGACGACCACGATGTACCGCCTGGGCGAGCAGTCGATCGCTGAGGAGACACTGACGGCCTGGCGCAAGGGCGAGTTGCCCGACACGATCCTGGTCGATCACCGGGAGGCCTCCGGGCGGGTGGATGCTGAGACCCTCGCGGACGCCGACTACACCAAACGGCAGTTGATCGAGGTGTATGGTCCGGCCGCCGCGTGGCACGACATGGATCGCAAGTACCGGGACATGCGCGACCCGCGGATCTGCCGGGATGATGCCGAGGCCGCCCGCTACTACCTCAACCGCGGGTTCCAGTCCTCGGACTCGTGGATCTCGATCGACGTTGTCAGGCGGCAGGTTCGCCGGGAACTCGTCAACGCCGGTGAGGCGATCGCCCTGGGGTTCGACGGCAGCTTGAACGATGACTCCACGGTGCTCATCGGCTGCCGGATGAGCGACGGGTTCCTGTTTCCGGTGGGGATCTGGGAGAAGCCGGCCGGACGGGCCGGGATCGGCTGGGAGGTTCCCCGTGCGGAGGTCCTGGAGGCCATCCGGGAGGCCTTCGCCCGCTACGACGTCATCCGTCTCTACTGCGACCCGCACGAGTGGCGCTCGGACATCGACAGTATGTCAGCCGAGCTGGGGGTCGAGCGGGTCATCTCGTGGGAGACCCGACGGGATGTGCAGATGGCCGCCGCCCTGGATCGGTTGCACGTCGACCTGATCAACGGCGAGGTCTGGCACTGCGGGGACGGTCGGATGATCGAGCATTTCGGCAACGCCTATGTGCGGCAGAAGGGCAGGTACCGGCTGGTGCGCAAGGAACACGAACGGTCCCCACGGAAGATCGATTCGGTGGTTGGCGCGGCGATCGCCTTGGAGGCCAGGGCAGATGCGATCACCGCGAAACTCTGGCCGAAGCGGCAACGGCGGAGGGTAGTGATCCGGTGAGCTCCGACGAGGACATGCTCCACCGCCTGATCAGGCTGCATGACCAGCAGCTGAGGCTGCTGCGGGAGTTGGACGCCTACTACGAGGGCACCCAACCGCTGTCCTACATGCACCCGGAACTGCTCCTCCAGTTGGAAGGCCAGGTGCGTCAGGTGGTCGTCGCCTGGCCGCAGTTGGTGGTCGACAGCGTCGAGGAACGCCTGAACATCGAGGGGTTTCGCCGCCCGGCGCAGGCCTCCGGCGATGACCGGCTGTGGGAGATCTGGCAGGCCAACGATTTGGACGAGGGGTCACAGCGGGCCCATGTCGAGGCGCTGGTGATGGGCCGGTCGTATGTCACCGTCGGGGCCGCGGATACCGCCGACGATCCGCCGGTGATCACCGATGAGTCGGCGCTGGACGTGATCGCCACGGTGGATCCGCGGACCCGGCGGACCGCGGCCGCGCTGCGGCGCTGGTCGTCGCAGGACGCCGACTCGCCCGCCTCGGAGGCCGACCGGGCGACCCTGTACCTGCCGGACGCCACGATCGTTTTCGCCAAGGGTGATGATGGGACCTGGGTGGAAGACAGCCGCGACCAGCACGATCTCGGGGCGGTGCCGGTCGTACCGATCCTGCACCGGGCGCGGCGCAAGCGCCCGTTCGGGGTGTCTGAGCTGGCCGGTTGCCTGCCCCTGTCGGATGCCGCATGCAAGATCGCCACTGACATGATGGTGGGCGCCAACTACCATGCCCTGACCCGCTACTGGGCGACCGGGGTGAGCGAATCGGATTTCACCGACGAGCAGGGCAACCCGGTGTCGGTGTGGCAGACGGTGACCGGGCGGATCTGGAGTACCGAGAATGAGCAGGCCAAATTGGGGGCCTTCCCGAGTTCGGACCTGTCGAACTTCCACAACACGCTCAAGGCCCTGGCGCAGCTGGTGTCCAGTATCTACGGTCTGCCCCCGCACTATCTCGGTTTCAGCACCGACAATCCGGCCTCGGCCGAGGGGCTCAAGAGCAGCGAGGCCAGGCTGAACCTACGGGCCGAACGCAAGCAGGTGATGTTCGGTGGCGGCTGGGAGCAGGTCATGCGCCTAGCCGTGCGAATTCAGACCAGGGTGTGGGATCCGGTGCTACGGCGGCTGGAGACCGACTGGCGTGATCCGTCGACCCCGACGATCGCCCAGGCCGCTGATGCCGCGGTCAAGACCTACCAGGCCGGGATCGTGCCGCTGCGACAGACCCGGCGGCGCCTTCGGTTCTCCGACGCGGAGATTCGCCAGATGGAAGAAGACGACGCCGCGGCGCGCGAGGCCGACCCGGTTGGTGTCCTGTCTCGGGCCATCGGGCAGGGGGCGCTGGCGTCGTGAGTGCCGCTGGCGTGCGCCAGCTGGCGCAGGCGCGGCAGGCTGAGCAGGCTGGGCTGGCCAGGGTGGCGGCCGAGCAGGCCGGCCGGGCTTGGGCGCAACTGGACCAGGCCCGTATTGCGGCATCGTGGTCTCAGCTGGTGCCGGCGGTGGCCGGTGTGGTGGCCGTGGCGCAGCATGCGGCGGCTGCCGGTGCGGGTCGGTTCGTGTCGGAGGTGCTGGCCGAGCAGGATTCCGGACGCGGCGCCCAGGGGCAGGTGGCGGCCGAGAGCCTCGCCGGGGTCGCCTCCGACGGTCGGGATCTGGGATCGCTGCTGTATCAGCCGGCCGTGTCCGCCCTGGTCGCCATCGGCGGTGGGGCGTCCCCGGATCGGGCGGCCGCGTTGGGGGCGGTGCACCTGGATGCGATCGTGCGGACCCAGGTTGCCGATGCCAGCAGGGTCGCGACCGGCATCGAGGTGGCAGCACGCCCCGGGGTGGGCTATGTGCGGATGCTCAACCCGCCCTCCTGCGCCCGGTGCGTGGTCCTGGCCGGCCGCCACTACCAGTGGAGCGAGGGGTTTCAGCGGCATCCGCGCTGCGACTGCGTGCATGTCCCGGCCGATGAGGATGCGGCCGACGATCTGACCACCGACCCTGAGGTGTACTTCGAGTCGCTGTCGGAGGGCGAGCAGGATCGGCTGTTCGGGCGGGCTGGGGCGCAGGCGATCCGGGATGGCGCCGACATCGGCCAGGTTGTCAACGCCCGCCGTGGGTTGTACACCGCCGGGGGTCTGCTCCTGACCAGGGAGGGTACGACCAGGCGTGGCCTGTACGGCGGGTACGTGCTCGGTGCCGACGGCACCCTGCAGCGGCGGGTCGTGCGCGCCGGGCCGCGGCTGACCCCTGAACAGATCTACACCGATGCCAACGGCGATCGTGACGAGGCACTCCGACTGCTGCGTGGCCACGGGTACCTGCGCCCCGCATCCAACCGCAGACCCCCGACACGAGGCGGAAGAAAGCCGCAGGCCCCGGACGTCGGGCATACCGAGGCCCCGGATCACGGCGAGGAGGAGACCGGCCGCCGGGCCGATGTGTTGGAAGGTGTCGATCTGCAACAGCTCGACGACGACGAAGTGCTCGATCTCTTTTCGCGGGTGTCGGCGCAGGAGGACGTTGACGAGCAGGCCCTCGCGCGTATCGGGGATGAACTGGACCGGCGCGACCGGGAACGGGCCCAGCGGCAGGCCGAGCCGCAACCAGAGGCAGAGCCGGAACCTGCGCCGGTGGATGACTGGCTGGCCGGGCCGTCTGACCAGTGGTATGACTGGTCGGATACCGGGGACGTCACCGACGAGCAGCGGCGCCTGGACGAGCTACTTGACCAGGGCTGGGACTATCAGGAGGCGTGGGCGGAGGTCCACGGTACGACGGTCGAGGAGATGGTTCGGCAGGAACGTCTGGCCGCGCTCGACCGCCGGCCGGGGGAAAGCATCGACCAGGCCGTGCGGCGCGCCTACGACGAGTGGGTGCACCTGCAGTACCTCGCCGCGGAAGATGCCTGCCGTGGGCACATGCTCACCGCCGAGGGCGAGCAACTGGGCATCAATCCACGCGAGCTGTGGTCTGGGAACCTGGCCACGGCCAGGCGGTATGCGTCTGAGGATCTGCTGCGCTGGTGGGCTGAGCATCCGCGCAAGAATCTGACACAATTCAGGGCCGAGGTACTCGGCCGCGACGAGGACATCCGGGCGGCCGAACGGACCCGACTGCAGTCCAACGACCGGGACTTTCTATGAGCAGCGATGTGCAGAAACGGGCGGCCTACCTGGCGGGGCGTCTGGCTGCTCGGATCGGCCGGCCGCTGAAGGACTGCCCGTACACCCCACAACAGCAGTCGCTGCGGTTGTGGTTCATTCGCGGCTACCGCTCATGGGAGATGCGCCGCACCAACTGACGGCGCCGCCTTTCTTCGTGTTTCTGCCCCTGGCCGCATGCCGGGGGTTTTCCCGTGACCAGCGAACGGCGCGCTTCATCGCCGGACCATGATGCCGACGGGCCTACGGAGATCAGTATGCGATGCACCACACACCCCTGGTTTGACCTCGGCCGCCATGACGGGGCTGGGGATGGAGGCCAGGGCGGAAACGACGGCGGTGGCGGCGACCCGTCCGGCCAGCCGGCGGACAGGACCTTCACCCAAACCGACCTGGATCGGATCGTGACCGAGCGGCTTGCCAGGGAGCGGGCGAAGTACGCCGACCACGACGATCTGAAAGCCAAGGCCGCGGAGCTCGACCAGATCAAGGCCGATCAGCAGACCGAGGCTGAGCGGCTCGCTGCCGACCGCGACGCCGCGCTCCAGCGCGCGGACGCTGCGGTCACCAGGGCGGTTCGCGCCGAGGTCAAGGCGCTGGCCGATGGGTTCGCCGACCGCGATGACGCGGTGCTCAACCTCGGCGACCTCGGCCGGTACGTCACCGACGGCGAGGTCGACACCGAGGCCATCGGCGTAGCGCTGGCCGAGGTGCTGCACCGCAAGCCGCACCTGGCCAGGCCAGCGGCGGCAGGGCCACGGACGCCGGCGCCCGACCAGTCCCAGGGTCGCGGCGGCACCACCACCGCGGCCGACTACCGGCAGGCCGACGAGGCCGCGTACGCCACCGAGCTGGCCAGATACGGGCTGCGGCCCTACGGCCGGTGATCGGTATCCGGGCGCACCTCGGCGACGGGCTCACTCGTATCGAGGTGACCGGGCATGAGGGGCACCGCGAGCAGGGTCGGGTCTGCGCCGCCGTGTCAGCCATCACCCACACCGCGCTGCTGGGCCTGCAGGCCGTGGCCGCGCAGCACCCGGACCTCGTGAACATCGAGATCACACAGGAGACGACACCATGAGCATCACGCTCACCAGGCCGGGGTGGTTCCGGCTCGACCGGCACAACGTCCGGTCGACCCTGCCCGCAGCCCTCCAGGCGATCATGCAAAACGGCATGCTCGACCGAACCTTCCAGGACTCCCTGGTTCCCAACTTCCTGTTCCCCGGTTTGGCCGACAGCCAGCCGTGGCAGGGTGGGCTGGGCGACACCAAGACCTTCACCCGCAAGGGGCTGCTGACCCCGCAGACGACGCCGATCACGGGGTCGGACGCGTCCACGGGCACCTACACCGTGGAGCAGTGGTCGGTCACGATGGACCAGTACGGCTATGGCATGGACACCAACATGCTGCAGTCGGCCATGACCCTCGCGTCGAAGTACCTGGCCGATGTGCAGACCCTGGGGGTGAACGCCGGGCAGTCGCTCAACCAGGTGGCCCGCAACCGGCTTTACTCCGCGTACGCCGGGGGCCGCACCTGGTGCACCACCACCGCGGCCTCGGACACGTCGATGATTGTCGCGTCGACCGATGGTTTCACGTCGGTGCTGGTCAGCGGCGTGCCCACCGCGGTCAGCGCGAGCAACCCGCTGACCGTGTCGATCTCCGGGGTGGCCAACACCGTGACCGGGGTGAACACCACGACGAGGACGCTCACGCTGGGCACGGCCCGGGCCGACACCGCCGGGGACTACGTCGTGGCCGCCAACGCACCGGTATCGGTACGGACGGCGGCCCGCAACACCGCCTACGACATCACCAGCGCGGACACCGCCACCCTGGCCATGTTCCGGGCCGCGGCGGTGCGACTGCGGAAGATGAACGTCCCGACGATCGGCGGCTACTACACCGCCCACATCCCGCCGGACACCGAAGGGCAGCTGTTCGCCGACGCCGACTTCAAGCAGGCCCTGCAGGGCCGCATTGACTCGCCGGTGTGGCAGGACCTGTCCATCGGCCGGTTCGCCGGACTGGACTGGGTCCGCAACAACGAATGCCCCACCGTCACCAGCAACAGCGGGGCCACGGTGTTCCGACCGATCGTGGTCGGCGCTGGCGCCATGGTCGCAGCACCCTTCGAGGGCGTGGGGGCGCTGCTTTCCGGGACCGGGGTGGAGGATGTTCCCCTCGTCCGGATGGTGCAGGCGACCCCGGGCACCGAGATCGCGCTGATCGTCCGGCCGCCCACCGACCGGCTGCAGCAGACCGTGGGCACCACCTGGTCGTGGGTTGGTGACTTCGGGGTGCCGTCGGACTCCGGCAGCGGTGACACGGCGCTGTACAAGCGCGCCGTGGTCATCGAGCACGCGTAGCCGTGGCTGTCGAGGTCACCCGGGACTGCCGGGTCTACTACAACCACAGCGTGCACGATCTGGCGGCCGGGCAGGTGGTGCCGGTCGGCGAGTTCGCCGCCTGGCTGCTTGGCACTGGGGCGCCGGTGCGCCCGCGCGACGAGCCTGTCGCCAGCGGGGGCACCGGCAGCCCGGCCAGTCAGCCAGATGGTGATCTCGCCCTAGTCGAGCAGGTTCCCTCCGGGTCGGTCGCAGACGTCCTCACCTGGGTGGACGGTGACCTGCGAAGGGCGGCGGCGGCGTTGACCGCCGAGCAGGCCCGGGGCGGCAAACCCCGCGCCACGCTCGTCACAGCCCTGGCGCAGCTGGGCGCATGAGCCGCCGGGAGGCGAGATGACGACCCTGGCCACCACCGTGCACCTCGCCGACCGGCTGCACCTGGCCTCAGCCGAGGTGGACACCGGGACGGCCGAGCTGGCCCTTGCGCACGGATCTGGTCTGGTGCGCTCCATCGGCCGCCAGGAGTTTTCCTGGGTGTCCCAGGAGACGGTGCACCTGGCCGGCGGGGGGCGGGTGCTGCGGCTGCCGCAGCGGCCGGTGGTCGTCGACGGCTCGAACCCGCTGACGGTGGTCGAAGTCGGCCAGTTCGGCGCACCCGACCTGCCAGTGGTCGAGGGCAGCGACTTCTGTCGGCTGGGTGCGGAGTTGACCCGCGGCTACCCGTGGTACGGCACCGGTACCCGGCTCATGGGCTGGCCGTGGGCCAGGCCCACCGGGGTGTGGGCGCCGGTGGTGCGGGTGACCTACTCCCACGGCTACGCCACCATCCCCGACGACCTCGTGGCGATCGTGCTCGACGTGGCGGCCGTGCTCTACGACAACCCCACCTCACTGCGACAGATCTCGCTGGGCGACTACTCCGAGACCAAGGCCTCCGAGGTACTCGGCGCGGCTCTGGCCGAGTCGATCGCCGTCAAGCTCGGTGTGGCAGGGCGCCGCCGGCGCGCGTTCTCCATCCGCACCTGACCGGAAAGGAAGGTGATTCGGGCATGGTCATGGTCACGCGGCTGCTCAACCGGCAGCTGGAGGTCTGGCGGGGCATCTCGGCCAGCGATGGCGCCGGGGGCTGGACTGCCACGCTCGTCCAGGTGAGCACGCTGCCCGCCATGGTGTGTCCGGTCCGGGCCGACGAGCAGACCGTCGCCCAGGCCTCCGGCGTTGACGTCGACCACCGGGTGTACCTGGCATCGGATGCCGACGTGTGTCGCGGCGACCAGCTGCGCGGTGACGGCCAGGTCCTGGTCGTCGTGGATGTCATCGCTCCGTCTCGTCCCGCCTACCGGCGTGCTGACTGCCGGCTGCGCCAGGCCCGGGAGTCGCAGCCGTGACCAGCTCGCGGGTTGAGGGCCTCGACAACCTCGAGGCCGCGATCGGGAATGTGGTTGAGCGGATGGCCGCCGGAGCGGCGGCGGCAGTCAACGAGGGTGCCCGCAGCGTGCAGGCGGATATCCGGGCTGGGGTTGGCGTCGACACCGGTCACGAGCGGGCCGCCATCGAGATCCGCGACGATGGGCCCACCGGCGCCGAGATCGGCGTGTTCGACGAGGGCGTTGACTATGAGCAGTACGGCGAGTTCGGCACGAGTAGGCAGCCGGCCAGGCCGGTGTTCGGCCCGGCGGCCGACGCCGAACGGCTGCGGCTGCCGCGGCGGGTGGCAGACCACATCCGGCGGGCACTGCCATGACC
>JAFGOK010000012.1 GCA_016926535.1 Micromonosporaceae bacterium
ACCGATGACCAGGGACGTAATGGCGACAGCCGCAAAGAAGCCCACCCAGAACAGTGGCGGGAGATGAGTGAGGTGACCCACCTGGTCTGCGTCCGACTGCCGGGCCCGACCCCGGCGGCGAGAACCCTGGAGCTCGACGACGGCCCGCGCTCCGCCGATCATGAAAAACCACGCGAGTAGGTAGCCGAAGGCCCCCTGGACGGCGGGGCTGGCCTTGATAGCGACCCCGAACACGATGGCCATCGTGGCGAGGATCGAAATGACGCCGAACAGGTTTCTGATCATGATCAGCATGAGGGGCAGCAGGATGATGCCGATCAGGAGCAGGAGCGTGACTCGGCCGTTCGCGAGCAGGGCTGCGGCGCCGAGCCCGAGTAGCGGTGGTGTCACGTAGCCGGCGAGACCGGTGATGATCATGCCCGGTCCGGTCGCCCTACCCCGGGACAGGGTCAGGCCCGACGTGTCCGAGTGGAGCTTGATCCCGCTGAGCCTCCGACCGGTCAGGACGGCCGCGAGAGCGTGCCCGCCCTCATGGGCGATGGTCACGAAGTTGCGGGTCAGCCGCCACAGCGGTCCGTAGGCCACCATGGCGATCGCGACGCCGGCGGTGCCGAAGATGACGGCGTTCGGTGGACCCGGGCGCACCCCGAAGGCATTGTGGAACAGATCGAGCAAGGCTGACAGCACGGGCACCTCGCAGCGTTCGTTGGCAGTGTTGCCGCTCCAGTTTGTCAGCCTTGGGCTATCTATGACGACGGTCGGTCTGCTGATCGACTGTTCGATTGGCCGACAGTGATCATGGTGTCCGATGCTACACTTGGCCCGTTGCAGTCTTGGTTTCCACGTACCGTTAGCGTCTGCGGGTATCTGAGCCCCGGGCGCTGTTTGTGTTTCCGGTCTTCTGCCGGACGAGGGTGATCAAAGCGGCGACGTGGAGTCCATGAGGTGTGGGCTCCGTCAGCCTTCCGAAGGAGAAGACATGGCTGTCGGTACTGTCAAATGGTTCAACGCGGACAAGGGCTACGGGTTCATCACCCCAGACGGCGGCGGCCCCGACGTGTTTGCCCATTTTTCAGCCATTTCCGCACGCGGATTCCGAAGCCTCGAAGAGAACCAGCGGGTTGAGTTCGAGATTACCCAGGGGCAGAAGGGCCCTCAGGCCTCCAACATCCGCGCGGTCTGATCATCTGGCTATTTCCGTGGTGGTGGCAGTCGACTGACTGTCACCACCACGGAGTTATGTGTGATTATCTTGACTCGTGCCGCACCAGCGGACCAGGGAATGGTGCGGGTCAGGTCGCCTGGGTAGGAGTTGTCGGCCATGGGGCAGGGCATCCGACTGGGCATCGACTACGGAACGTCGAACACCGTCTCCGTGCTCCACATACCCGGCAGGCCCAACCGGGTACTGCTGTTCGACGGTTCACCGCAGCTGCCGTCAGCCGTCTTCGCTGATCCGGGGGCAGGGCTACTGACTGGCCGGGACGCGACCCACGCGGCGCGGACGGACCCGACCCGGGTCGAGCCCAATCCCAAACGGCGGATCAGTGATCAGGTCGTGTTGCTCGGAGGATCGGAGGTCCCGGTCGAGGCGCTGATCGCCGCGACCGTCAGCCGCGTCCGGGATGAAGCACACCGGGTGTGCGGAACGCCGGTGTCCGAGGTCGTGCTGACCCATCCGGCGTCCTGGGGCCCGCGTCGCCGGGGGGTGCTGGTTGCCGGCGTGCGATCCGCAGGGCTCGCCCAGCCGATGCTGGTGCCGGAGCCGGTTGCCGCGGCGGCGTACTTCGTTGAGGTCCTTGGGGCGGATGTGCCGATCGGCCGGTGCCTGGTGGTCTACGACTTCGGGGCCGGCACCTTCGACGCGAGCATCGTGCGGCGGACCGACCGGGGATTCTCGGTCCTCGCGACCGAAGGCCTTCCCGACACCGGCGGTCTTGACATCGATGCCGCAATTGTCGCTTTGCTCTGGGCGACACAGCGGGGATGGGATCCAGCACAACTCGCCAGGCTGGAGAATCCGCAGACCGCCGAGGACCGGCGGTCGCGGGAGTTGCTGTGGCAGGATGCGCGGACGGCCAAGGAGATGCTTTCGCGGGCATCCTCAACCTTCATCCATGTACCGCTGGTCGACGCAGATGTTCCGCTTGGCCGGGAGCAGTTCGAAGCGCTCGCGAGACCCGTTCTCGAAGAGACCATGGCAGCGACCATCCGGGCGGTGCGTGCCTCTGGGGTCGCGGCCTCGGAGATCGGCGGTGTGTTCCCGGTCGGCGGATCGAGTCGCATTCCGCTGGCGGCGACCCTGCTGCACCGGGCGCTCGGGATCGCGCCGACCGTGCTGGACCAGCCGGAACTCGTCGTTGCCGAAGGAGCGGCGCTCGCCGTGCCCGCTCCGCAGTGCCCGCCTGTGGTCTCCGGGCCGCCTGCGCAGCCCGTTCTGGTATCGGCAGGAGGGCGGGCTGTCGGCAGTGCTGCCATCCAGCCGATGTCGCCGGGGGCGCGGAGCGGGGGAGCCTACCCGGACCGGCGGTACGGCCGAATACCACTTATTGCAATGATTACCATTTTTATCGCCCTTGTCACTGGCATATGCGGATATCTAGTTGTTGACGCCAGGCGCGACAGCCGGATTGACGGCCCAGGGACGGCGGCGACTGAGGCGACGTCACCAGCGGATCTCACCTTCCCCGCTTCGATGACCGGGGTATGGTCTGGGAACCTCCAGCAGAGCGACGGCAAGGTCTGGCCGATGCAGGTGAGTATCCCTG
>JAFGOK010000610.1 GCA_016926535.1 Micromonosporaceae bacterium
CCCGAGGACGACGGCGATCGCCCCGCCGGCCCACAGCCAGCCGGAGGTGAACACCCGCCGGGGGCCGACGGCCAGCAGCCCAGCGACGGCGCCCGCGAACAGCGCTGCGGGGACCCGCACAGCCCAGACCGTGTCGCCGCCACCGGGGGTCGCTCACCGTCGGGAGGCTCCTGCCACTGTGCCGGGAGGTACTGCGGTGCCACAACAAGTGTTGTATCACCGGCCACTGCGCTCTCGCGCCGCATCCGCCGTGCCGCCATTTCGAGAGGGTATGACGGCGGGGGAGACCACTGACTCGGTCATGTCGAGGATCTCAGATCCTTGCACCGTGTACCCGCTGCCTGGCCGCCGCTTCGCGACATACATGGCGGTGTCGGCGTGTCGTAGCAGATCATCGGGCAGGTGCACGTCCGGTCCGGACAATGCGACGCCGACGCTGACCCCGATCGAGACCATCCGTCCGCAGACGGGCATTGGGAGGGTAATCGCGGCGATGATGCGTTCAGCCAGCGATGAAACCGGGCCAACGCCAGCTGTGCGCTCGACCAGCACCACGAATTCGTCCCCACCGAGGCGGACGACGGTGGTCATCGGGCTGTCGCAGCACCGGCCCAGCCGCTCGGATACCAATCGGAGCACCTCGTCGCCGGTGGCGTGGCCAAAGGTGTCATTGATTTCTTTAAATCCATCAAGGTCGAGCAGGAGCAGTGCGGTCCGCCGGCCGTTGGGCGCCGGACCGGAGGCGAGGGCCTGGCTCAGCCGGTCCCACAGCAGCGTTCGGTTGCCCAGGCCGGTGAGGGGATCCAGCGTCGCCCGCCGAGTCATCTCCTGGGCCAGCGCCGCGCTCGCCAGGGCCAGCGCGACCTGGATCCGCAGGGTGTTGAGGGACTCGCGCACTTCCCCCGGGAGCGCTGCGGCACTGACGGCGATCAGGACTCCGAAGAACTGATCACCAGCCATCAGGGGAAGCAGGGTCGTGGTGCTGGCAGGGTAGCCCGGCCAGGGCGGGCGGCCGTCCGCATCTCCGCTGCCTGCGTCTTCGCCGCAGATCTGGGGGAAGTCGAAATCCTCGATCACCTCGCCGATTCGCAGCCGGGGGATGAGCAGCCCGAACGCGCGGGGCGGTTCGAAGGCGGACCGGGGGAGGGACTCGGCCCGGTGACCCGTGGCGCTGGCCACCCTCCACGACCCGCTGGCGCCCGAGGCTGGCACGATCACCGCAGCCAGCACACCCGGCTGGTCACTCATCAGCTCCATGGCGGTGCTCGCTGCGAACCGCCAGATTTCCTGCTGGCTGCGTTGGGTGAGCAGTGTGGTGCTGGCACTGGCGAGGGTCTGCTCGCGGGCGATCATCCGGCCCAGCCGGTTGAGGCTGTCATCCAGACGTATCACGAGGTGGGCGTTGTCGCGCAGTGCAACGATCTGGCGGGCTACCACCAGGCCGGTCAACACGATTGTGCCGCCGAGCACGACCCAGGTCCGCCCAACCATGTTCTTGGCCAGCGAGGCAATCAGGAGTGCGTATGTCGCCGCGATCGCCGTGTACGGCAGGATGCTGAAGGGCCGGCGCGGTCGCTCCGGCCGCTGGTGATCCGCTTCGGAGGCCTGGGCCCGCAACTGCGCCACCGGGTAGGCGACCATGCACACCCTGAACAGCGCCGCGCATACCAGCGCCGGGTGGACTCGGGGATTCGGGTCGGACACGCGCCAGCGGAGAGCCTCTGTGGCGACCTCGGCCAACCCGGCGCCGGCCAGCGTCAGGATCGCACGCCGGTCGATGCCGGCCACCCCGGCCAGAAATACCCGGGCGGCGGCGAACACTGCGGTGAGTGCGCCTGCGCCCAGGGCCAGCATCGCGAGGACCTGCGTGATAGTCGTGTGATCTTGGAGATCTGGGCCTATGCAGAAGTGCCACAGGAAGACCGTGCTGGCCAGCAGCACTGTCGCCATGTCCAGCCCCACCCGCAGCCGGCTGGCCGACCACGGCACCGCGGCGGGGATGGCGAGTACGGCGATGACGGCCATCACGATGGCACTGACGTCGAGCGCGGTGACAGCTGGCAGGTGCGTTGGGTAGCGCGGCGTTCCCCAGTAGACCGTGAAGGCCAGCATCGAGATGTAGCTCGCGGTCACGAGTGCGGCTGTCGCTGCCATCAGCCGCCAGTGGCGGCGAACCGCAGGCAGTGTTGCCCGGGAAGCGACGTGCCAGTTGAGGAGGGCTGTCACCAGCATCACCGGAGGCCCGGCCAGCCGGAACAGCATGATCTGTGCCGGCCACGCAAGCAGCCCAATGGACTGGAGTAGGGCGGCGATCCCGGCGATCCCGAGCGCGGCGATCCCGAGCGCTTCGGCTCGGTCCCGGGGTCGTCCGATCCGCATCAGCCCTCCGGTGGTACGCCGCGTGGTACGTGTTGATACTGGCAGATCGCAGAATTGTGTAAAGGGCTCAATACCCACCACCGGATTCCCCCATACGGATGAGATTGACGTCTGCCAGTACCCGTATTCGACCAGATGTACTCTTGATCATCGATTGTCCGCCCGGCTATGGTCGCAACGCGAAGTCCACAACAGTCGCCCAGCCGCAGATCCCGCGCGCCGTGCCCACCTGCCGAGACGATTGAGGTACCCCTTGGAAGACTCCTCGGATGCCGCTGGGGCGCCTGCCGTGGCACCAGTCGCCTGGGCGCCGGTCGGGACGGTCGCTGTTGGCGTCGCCGTGCTGCTGCTCTCGCTGGCTGGCCGTTACGGGTATCACCGCGACGAGCTGTACTTCCGCCTGCTGGGCCAGCATCTCGAATGGGGATACCTCGACCAGCCGCCGCTGACTCCGCTGTTGGGCAGAATGGCCATCGCGGTGTTCGGCGACACAGTCTGGGCGATCCGGGTGCCGCCCGCGCTGCTGGTCGCCCTTGCCGCGGTGCTGCTCGCACTGGTGGCACGCGAACTGGGCGGTGGGGTCAGCGCGCAGGTGCTTGCCGCCTTCGGCGCCACAACGTGCTACATGCTGGCCTCCGGGCACACGCTGTTCACCAACGCCCCAGATCTGGTGATCTGGATCCTGGTGTCGCTCTTCGCGCTGCGGGCACTCCTGCATGGACGCCCCGGGTACTGGCTCGCGGTTGGCGCAACGGTCGGTGCTGGCCTGTACAACAAGTACCTCGTGATCATCCTGCTGGTCAGCCTGGCCGCCGGCATCCTGCTGGTCGGCCCGCGGCGGGTGCTCGTCTCCCGCTGGCTGTGGGCGGGGGCGGCGGTTGCGGCCGTCGTCAGCGCTCCGAATCTGGTGTACCAGGCTGTCAACGGCTGGCCGCAGATCGAGATGGCCTCGGCGATCTCGCATCACGAGCCCGGTAAGGAGCGCGCGCTGCTCCTGCCGATGCAGCTGGTGCTGCTGGTCGGTCCGGCGCTGGCGCCGGTGTGGATCGCCGGCATCGCCGGCCTGCTTCGTCGCAGGCAGTGGCGGCCGGTGCGGGCGTTCGCCGTGGCGTATCCGCTGCTGTGCCTGCTGGTGCTCGCGCTCCCCGGGCACTACTACTACCCGACCGGCCTGCTGTACGTGCTGTACGCCGCTGGCTGCGTGCCGGTTGGGGCCTGGCTTGCCGCTAGGCCCCAGCGCCGGATCCTGGTGGGCGCGGCGGTCGCGGTCAACGTCGGTATCTCGATCGTGCTGACGATGCCGATCCTGCCGATCACAGCGATCGTCGGCACGCCGATACCGCAGATCAACCAGGTGATCGACGACCAGATCGGCTGGCCGGGCTACGTGCGGCAGATCGCGGAGGTGTACGGCTCGCTGCCGTCCCAGGAACGGGCGGCAGCCGTGATCATTACGGACAACTACGGCGAGGCCGGGGCGGTCGACAGGTATGGCGCCCGCTACCACCTTCCCCAGGTGTACAGCGGGCACAACGAGCTGTACTACCTCCACCGGCCGCCGCCGTCGGCGACAGTCGCCGTCCTGGTCGTCCCGGGCGGGTCTGGGGTCGTTCTCGCCGAGGCGTTCGAACGCTGCGAGGTCGCTGGCGAGCTGCGCAACGATACCGGGATCGAAAGCGGTGAGGACGGCGTGGCGCTGTACGTCTGCCGGCAGCCCCAGCAGCCATGGAGCCAGCTGTGGCCACGGTTCCGCCACCACTGACCCTCGGCCGTTTCTTCAGATGGTGCTCGGGCGGGGGCGTGGTTGCTGGCATCATGGCCAGGCAGCGCCACAGGTAGCGGTTGGCCAGGGCTATCATGGCTATAAATACCCGTGGGGGTATCGAGGGGGTTGAAAACTCGTGATCGAAATCATTCCTCTGGACACGCCGTCCCTGGGCGACCGCAGCTACATCGCCACCGATGGCGAGGTTGCCGTCGTCATCGATCCCCAGCGTGACCACGACCGCGTCCTCGCTGTCACCGAACCGCGTGGCCTGCGGATCACCCACGTGCTGGAGACCCACCTCCACAACGACTACGTCACCGGCGGCTACCGCTTGGCCAGGGCAACCGGAGCCGCCTACGTCATCAATGCTGACGATCCGGTCGCCTTCGACCGTACCCCTGCCCGCGACGGCGACACCTTCGCCACTGGGCAGATGCGGGTCCGGGTGCTGCACACTCCCGGCCACACCTTCAACCATCTGTCCTACATCCTGGAAACCGGGAACCAGCCGGTGGCGGTCTTCACCGGGGGTTCGCTGCTCTATGGTTCCACCGGCCGCCCGGACTTGCTCGGTGCCCAGCACGCCGGCACTCTGGCCCGCCACCAGCACCACTCCGCGCACCGGATCGTGGAGTCCCTGCCGGCGCATACCCCGGTCTACCCCACCCACGGCTTCGGCAGCTTCTGCTCCGCTACCCAGGCCGAAGGCCTGTCCTCCACCATCGGGCTGGAGGCTGCCGGCAACCCGGCACTGACCCTCGACGAGGATACCTACGTGACAACCCTGCTGGCTGGCCTGGACGCCTACCCCGCCTACTACGCCCACATGGCCCCGGCCAACAGTGCCGGGCCCGCCGAGGTGGACCTCACCCCACCGATTCCGGCGGATCCGGTGGAGCTGGCCCGCCGGTTGCACGCTGGCGAGTGGCTGGTCGACCTGCGCACCCGCACCGCGTTCTGCGCAGGTCACCTGCCCGGCACCGTCAACCTGGGGCTCGACGGCAACTTCGTCACCTACCTGGGCTGGCTGCTGCCCTGGGGCACCCCGGTCACCCTGCTCGGCGAGACCCTGGACCAGGTCGCGGAGGCACAGCGCGACCTGGTCCGTATCGGTATTGATCGTCCGGCGGCCCAGGCGACCGGCCGGCCCGAGGACTGGGCTGGCAACCAGCCGCTGGCGACCGTCCCGACCGCCAGCTTCGCCGACCTGCGCCGGGCCATGGTGGACGACCCGGCTCCGCTCGTCCTCGACGTGCGCCGCCACGACGAGCGCAAGGGCTGGCACCTGCTCGGTTCGCTGCACATCCCGCTCCATGAGCTCCTTGGCCGGCTCACCGAGATCCCGAAGGACCGGGCGGTCTGGGTCTACTGCACCACCGGTTACCGGGCCGCGATCGCAGCCTCGCTGCTGGCCCGCGCTGGCCTCGACCCCGTCCTGATCGATGACGAGCACCGCAGGGTCGCCCAGGCGGACCTGCCAGCGGCGACGTCGGCCTGATCCCGCGATGCCCCTCACCATCGCGCTGACGCTGGGGGCAGGTCTCCTCGTCGGCCTCGTCGTCGGCCTGCTCGGTGGGGGTGGATCGATCCTGACCGTCCCCCTCCTGATCTACCTGGCCGGGATCCCGCCAAAGCCGGCCATCACAGCCTCCCTGTTCGTCGTCGCGGCCACCAGCCTCGCCGGTCTGGTCCCGCACGCTCTGGCTGGCCGGGTCCGCTGGCGCACCGGGCTGCTGTTCGCGGGTACCGGCATGGTCGGGGCGTACCTCGGTGGCCGGGTCGCCGGCTGGTTGCCGGCCCCGCTGCTGCTGGGGATTTTTGCGGCGATGATGGCGGCAGCTTCGATCGTGATGCTGCGGTCGCCCCGCCACAGGCCAGGCACCCGATCCGCAGGAGCCGAGGGCCCCTGGTCCCGCCGATTCATCAGGCGGGTCGCGATCCTCGCAGGGCAGGGCTTCGCTGTTGGCGTGTTCACCGGCCTGGTCGGCGCGGGTGGGGGATTCATGATTGTGCCGGCACTTGCCGTCTTCGGAGGGCTGTCCATGCCGGCGGCCGTCGGCACGTCCCTGCTCGTCCTGACGTTGCAGTCGCTTGCTGGGCTCGGCGGTCACCTGCATGACAGCAGCCCGCCGTGGCC
>JAFGOK010000611.1 GCA_016926535.1 Micromonosporaceae bacterium
GGCGGCCAGGCCGCCAGCCTGCCGAGCGGCCGTTCAGGCGCGCTGCCGATCCGGCTTGGTCGCCAGGTACCAGTCGGTCAGCGTGAGGGTCGTGTCCGCCAGGCGGGCGGCCAGTTCGTCCTGGGTCCGGGGAGCTCCGACGACGACGTCCTGACCTGGTTGCCAGTTCGCCGGGCAGGAAACCCCGTCCCGATCGGAGGTCTGCAGGGCATCGATCAGTCGCAGAATCTCGGGAATCATCCGACCGGCGTTCATCGGGTAGTACAGGATCGCCCGAACGTTCTGGTCAGGGTCAATCACGAAGACCGCCCGGACGGCCAGGGTCTGGGATGACTGGGGGTGCAGCATACCGTAGGCGCGGGCGACCTTCGTGTCCAGATCGGCGATGATCGGGAAGGGGATCCTCACCCCGGTCTTCTCCTCGACGGCGTGCACCCATGCCAGATGACTGAAGATCGAATCAACAGAGTTGCCGAGCAGCGCGACGTTCCGGGTGGAGAACTCCTCGAAGAGCTCCGCGAAGGCGATGAACTCCGTTGTACACACCGGGGTGAAGTCCGCGGGGTGGCTGAACAGCACCAGCCAGCGACCGGCGTAGTCGCCCAGGGTGATCGTCCCGTGAGTCGTTTCCGCTGTGAAGTCGGGTGCGCGGTCCCCGATGAGCGGGAGGGTGGGCGCGGTTTCGGCGCAAGCGCAGCCTGGATCAGACACGGAAGCTCCTTCAATCAGCCCGGGACGGGGTCACCGGGCGACGGTTTTCTTGACTCTATCCAAAAAAGAACTCTCGTGGAACACTGCCGACACACGTCACACCCACGCGAAGCACTGTCAGCCAGACTACCGCCTAGCTTATCATCTGAATTTGGTATAAACGCTGATATCAGATTGATTCAGAATGCGGTCTCGCGATGCTCACAGTCGTTGACGGCCGGGTCTCGTACACCCGACGCATGGCCTCGACCGCGAGGTCCGCAGGGGCGGGGCGGGAGAACCAGAACCCCTGACCGAAATGGCACCCCAGCTGGCGCAGGCGATCGCGGTGATCCGGTGTTTCGATCCCTTCCGCGATAACCCGGATGCCCAGAATCTCGCTCATCATGACGATGGTCCGCACCAGCTCCGCGCTGCGGTGGTCTGTCCCCAGCCGAGCGACGAAGGAACGATCGATCTTCAGCGCATCAATGGGGAACTGGTGCAGCGCCTCCAGGGAGGAATAGCCGGTACCGAAATCGTCGATGTGGAGCGCGATGCCTCGCTCGTGCAGTTCGGTCAGCAACCGGCACGCATGATCAACATTGTGCATGACGATACCCTCGGTGATCTCCAGAGCGAGGGCCGACGGTGGCAACCCGGCCTCCCCGAGACAGCTATCGATCATCGACAGCAGGTCGTCGTGCCAGAACTGCTTGTTCGAGAGATTCACTCCCACCGTTGTCTGAGGATCGACGGCGCCCGACCGCCGCCATTCCCCGAGCTGGACACAGGCATCCGAGAGAATCTGGCGCCCCATGGCGATCACGAGCCCGCTCTCCTCCGCGACCGAGAGGAACTCCCCTGGCGGGATCAATCCTCGGCCCGGGTGCCGCCACCGTACGAGGGCCTCCGCCGCCGCGGCCCGGCCGGTCTTCAGGTCAACGATCGGCTGGTAGTGCACCTCCAACTCGCGGTGTCCCAGGGCCCGCCGCAACCCCGCCTCGATCTCCAGTCGCCTGACCGCCTGTGCGTGCATCGAAACGTCGAACATGGCGTGGGTGCCGCGCCGCGTCGTCTTCGCCGTGTGCATCGCCAGGTCGGCATCACGCATGACATCGTCAGCACTGTCATAGCCCCGGTCCCCGGTGGTGATGCCGATGCTGACGGTGAGAAAGAGCTCCCGCCCGTGGACGGAGCATGGCTGGCCGAGCGACCGCTGCAGCCGCTCCGCGACCTGGACCGGATTGCCCAGCCCGTCGATGGCACTCAGCGACTCGATGCCGTCGAGCAGGACGACGAACTCGTCACCCCCCAGCCGGGCGGCCGTGTCGCAGGCCCGCAGCGCCCCTCGCACCCGCTCGGCGACGGTGACCAGGAGTTCATCCCCCGCGGCGCGACCGAGGCTGTCATTGATCAACTTGAATCCATCGATGTCAATGAACAGCACTCCGTACCGGTACCCTGGCTGGCGCTTCGCCCGCAGGATCGCCTCACGGAGTCGATCAAGGAACAGTGCACGGTTGGGCAGCCCGGTCAGGTCGTCGAAGTGCGCCATGCGACGCATCCGCTCTTCCCGATCACGCAGAGAGGTCAGCACATCCTCGTAGTCGAGCGCGACAGCCAGCATGGCGACAGAGTGATTCATGATCTCGTTCCCGGCCCCGTACCGGGAATCCACCCGACCGACAGCGGCCAGCATGCCCCAGTAGCGCGGGCCAAGCTTGATCGGCGCGACGAACACGACTTCCTGCATCGCCGGGTCAGCCAGGTCGCAGAGCTCCCTCGGGGGAAAGGCCCGCACAGGCAGCGAGTTGACCGGCAACCGCACCGGCGTCACGCCCTGCGGCTGTCCGGGCGTGCCCTCCTCGGCCGAGCACAGAGTGATGATCTCCAAAACGGGATCATCCGCGTCCTCCGACTGCTGGGTCGACCACACCCCCAGACACGCCGCCCGGAACGGGGTCGAGCGCAACCAGCCCAGCTGCCGGGGCTGCTGCTGATGGCTACGAAGCAGGTCCATGCACAACCGGTACTGGAGCACGAACATGTCCTGGAAATGCCTGGTGGTGGCATACTGCACCCGGGCGAACTCGTCGATCATGACCAGGGACAGCTCATCCAGCTGGTCCCTGGTTCGCCGCTGTGCCGCCTCATCCTCGGCCCGCCCCGCCGCGATCAGTCGTTCGGTGGCATAGTGACGCAGCATCTCGATGACCTGGACGGGGTTCTCCTGCCCGGTGTCGGTCTGGAAGAACGTCTCCAGGGTCGACCGGACCTGCGATTCTGGTGGGGAGGGCAGATCATCCGCAGCCGCCTCGATCATGCCGAGCAGGGCCTCGGTGCCGGAACACCTCCCTCGAATCTCCTCGGCGTCCCCGGGAAGGCGGCCACGCTCCTCAGGGGGGAGCACAGTGGTGGGGTCGGCCGGCCGATCCGCTCGGGAGCAGCCTGCCAGCGGATGCCCGGAGGACTGGCGCCGGCAGAAGGTCGTCGGAATCCTGCTCCGGCTGGGAATCGGCTCGTTCCGAACGATATGATCTATGATCAACGTAATTGCGGCAGCGCCCATGCGCTCCGGGTACTGCCGGACCGTCGACAGCGCCGGCCTGAAGTATCGTGCTTCATCGATGTCGTCGAACCCGATGACGGACTGGTCATCGGGAACGGTGCGTCCGGCCGCGGTGAGCGTCTTGATGACTCCAAGGGCGTTCCGGTCGCACCCGCAGATCACGGCGGTTGAGGGCAGCCCGCTGGCGAGCATTCGCTCCGCAGCGCTCGCCCCTGCGGACTCTCCGTTGTCCCCCGCCGGGTAGCACAGCCGTGGATCGGCGTCGATCCCGAGCACCGCAAGCTCCCTGACGTACGTCGCGTGCCGCTCCGCGATGTCCGGGGCGTCCAGGCAGCCGACAAAGGCGATCCTGCTGTGGCCGTCCTCGACCAGGCTCCGAACCACCGTGCGCAGGCCCGACTCGTTGTCGGAGCAGATGACGGGGAGATCGAGCCCGTCAACGGAGAACCCGATCAGGATCACAGGCTTGCCGGTGCGCTGGAGCGACGCGATGTACTCCGGCTGGACAGCATCGACCGTGACGATAAACCCGTCCACCATGTCCCATGCGAACGGATGGCGCAGATCCGGTGGGACGAACCGCTCCACGTGGTCGGATCCCGTGTCGGCCGTCTGGAGCGCGATAATGGCCCCTCCAGCCGCTGCGGCCTGCTTGCTCGCCCCAGACAGCATCGCCCCGTAGTAGTCACCGCGCACAAACGGCAACAACATGCCGATAGTGGGTGTTGGCCGCACCGATGCCCCTTTCCTCACCAGTGCTCGACGCTGAGCTCGATCGCAAAGCGCCGCAACGCGCAGGCTGGCGTCTGTCTGGATCGGTAGGGCAGGCGTGACTCGGGAGCCGAAAGCCGGAAAAGCATCCGTTCGGATGACGCCCGCCGCTCCACGCTATGAGCATCGCCTGCGTGCGGCGCCACGCACTCCATCACTGCGATATCGCCTGCGTGCGGCGCCACGCACTCCATCACTGCGATCACGCAGACCGGCGCGTCGCTATCCCGCCTGGCTCATCCTGAGCGTTGTGATGCTCAGCGTCGTTTTCGGAACACCATCGTCGGGACCTCGGGAATCGCATGCGATCACGCCCCCGGCTGCGACTCGCCTGACCAGTTCAATGCCTTCGCTCAGCGACCCGACCACGGGATGGTCCGCAGGGAGCACTGTGTCCTCGTACACGATGAAGAACTGGCTTCCGTTGGTGTCGGCGCCGTAGTTGGCCATGGCCAGGGTGCCCGCCGGATACAGCACTGTGCGGTCGGTTGGAGCGCCCTGCCGCAGCACCTCCGGGAGATTCTCATCGTCGAACCGGTACCCGGGGCCTCCCGATCCGGTACCCGAAGGATCACCACATTGCAGAATCGCGAGCGGTTTCGTGACCAGTCTGTGGCAGGTGGTGTTGTCGAAGTACGCCTTGCTCGCGAGAAAGGTGAAGCTCGCGGCAGTGCACGGGACCTTCTCCACGTCGATCTCGACAGCGAGCGTTCCCAGGTTGGTCGTTAGCGTCATGACCTGCGTGCCCGACGCCGGCGCCTGCGAAGGCGGGTACCCGACGAAACCGTTCTCCTCGCCGGTCGCCGCAGGGTCCTCCACCCAGGTGCACGCGACCGTCTGGTCGAAGGCGCCGTCCGAGGTATTCACGGGGGATGGCACCGAACCCGCCGGTGAGGGGGTGGGACCCGCCTGCGAGGGCGCGGGGCTGGCGACCGGCTGCCGCCCCTGGCCCGGCCCCGCGGACCCGGCGGCGATCCCAGCAGCAACGAGCACGCAGCAGACCCCCACAGCGGCAACCAGCGTCGTGCGCCTTCCCCGCCGGAGGCGAAGACAGCGACCGATATCCATGTGGACCCTCCCGCC
>JAFGOK010000111.1 GCA_016926535.1 Micromonosporaceae bacterium
GCGGAGTACTTCGGCCGGTGCCAGTCATGGTCGAAGGGAACAATCCACCCATTCCTGCGGTACCGGGGGATCCGGTCCCCGGCAAGGCAGCCGCAGCCGGGTTGGTCCCCACCTGAGCCGGTGCGGCCGGGATAGCCGTTCCGGCCAGCGTCGGGCCAGCCGATCCGGTGGGCGCATTGCCGAGGTCAACCGGAGCGTTCAGCGGTGGAGTCCCGGACGTACCGCTGAGGCGGGAGGAGCGGCCGGAGAGCACCATCCCATCGCCCCAAGGGTCTACGGGACTCCAAACCCCAGCGGGACCGTCATAGGCTGGGGCGTCCTGGATGGTGCGGTAGACCTCTTCATAGACGCCGCTGGCGTATTCCATGACGGCCCGACCGCGCTGGTCGTATTCGGCCCGGATCGCGGCGGCATCTGGTTTGTCTGGATAGTCCACAAAGAATCCGGTTGCTGGATTGTTGAGCCAGCTGCTGTCGGCTTCAGCCTTCTGCCGCTCATAGTCGCTGGCCGCCTGACCGAGCGCTGCGCGGTACTCGCCTTCGATCTGGTAGATCACATCGCGGGCAGCGGTTGCCTGGTCAACAGCCTGGGACCAGGCGCTGGCGTTGCCGAGGGCGACCTCGCGTCCCCGGGTGAGGGTCTGCTGGATCCGGCCGACCTCAGCTGCGAAGGCTGCCCCGGCGGGACCGCGCCATCCTCCGCTCAGGGCGTCAACAGCCTCTCTGAGCCTGGCCAGCTGGGAGTCGAAAAGGTAGGCCAACCCCTGCCAGGCGTCGGCCTGGCACCCCATCTCGCGGAGCTTGTCCGCGCTGACGATGTCACTCAGATCGTCGATGGTCAGGTCGTCGAAGTCACCCACGAATCCTGCCCCTCCTCACAGCGGGTTGGTCGGGTGTCCGGAGCCTGCGCCACCCATACCCGGTGAGGTGGGCCCCTGCTGGGCGAAGTAGGACTGCACGCTAACCATATCCATGGCGTTGAGTTCTTCGGCCGACTTGTAGTCCCCGGCGATAGCCTCTGCGGCTGCCGCGATGGCCTGGAGACCGGATTCCAGGTAGCTCAGCAGCGTCGCGACGCTCGTCTCAGATTCCAGATGGCGGGTGCCGACCGCGGCTGCCCAGGGAACGCGGGGGTCAACTCCGAAAGTGCGATTTTGCCCAATTTCATATGACGGAATATTGGTATATCCGTCGAGGGTGGGGTTGTAGGCGCCTTCGCCGGACAGCCGGTTGCGAATGCTGGACGCGTTCGGGATGACGTTCTCGGTGAGCTCCGTCTGAACCCGTCTCGAAAAGGACAGGAGTGAGTCAACCCGCACCTCAACCGCCGTGTCAGTCATCCAGGTTGGCATATCAGTGGCATTTGGAACATCGGCCCCGTGCTGGTTGCCGGTCACGCAAAACCCCCATGTGGTACTGCTGGCGATCGATTGATGTCGCGTCTGGGCTGGGTCGATACGCTCGGAGCTTAGCCGCCGCATGAAAGTGCCACTGTCCCGAAGCGCCAGCAGGACGAGTGAGATGACTCGTTTCCGATGGATTTTCCCTTTGTTCATTGTGGCAGGCCGGTTCCGGCGTCCACGGGGCGCCCACAGGGTGGGGGGCGGGGTTACCTCGCTGTGACACATGTTGTTTCATGATTGCTGTGCCAGACAGCCCGGAACGCATCGCCGAGAACCCCTACGGCTACTTTGACCCGAGGGCGCGCGAGTACGTCATCACCCGTCCGGATACCCCGACGCCGTGGATCAACTACCTGGGAGCCGGCCGGTATGGCGGGATCATCTCCAATACCGGTGGGGGGTATTCCTTCGACAGGGACCCGCGCAATCGCAGGGTCAGCCGGTATCGCTACAACGCGATCCCGGCCGACCAGCCTGGGCGCTACGTCTACCTGCGTGACCAGGACAGCGGCGAATACTGGGGAGCGAGCTGGCAACCGGTCAAGGCTGACTGCGACTTCTACGAGTGTCGACACGGGACGGCGTACACCCAGATCACGACCGAGCGCTCCGGCATTCGAGCTGAGACGCTGTATTTCGTCCCGCCGACCGGCCCGGACGATCCCTGCCCGGCAGAGCTGTGGGTCGTGCGCCTGACGAACAATTCAGATCGACCTCGGACGCTTCGTACCTTTAGCTATGTCGAGTTCAGTTTCTTCGATGCTGTTACCGATCAGCAGAATCTGGACTGGGCTGGACATATTGTCGGATCCCACTTTGATACTGAGTTGTCCGCAATCCTCGTCGGGGTCAAGTTCAAGCCGGCGGTCTCGTTTTTCGGGGCCGATCGCCCGCCCCTCGGCTACGACGGGGACCGGGAGACCTTCGTCGGTCGGTACCGGGACCTGGGCAACCCGGTCGTCGTCACCACTGGCGAACCGACGAACACAGGCTCTCCCCGGGGCAACAGCATCGGATCACTGTGTCACGAGGTGGTGCTCGCCCCGGGGGAGGAGACGACCATCACGTACGTCCTGGGCGTCACGGACCAGCCGGAGACCGTCGGTGGCGTGATCGAGCGCTACCGCAGCGACGTGGCCGTCAAGACGGCGTTCGAGGCTCTGCGCGCGGACTGGGCGGCGTACCTCTCCGCGATGACCGTCGAGACGCCCGATCCGGACACCAACGCGATGCTCAACTTCTGGAATCCGGTGCAGTGCCGGACGACGCTGTACTGGTCGCGGTTTGTCTCGGCGTACGAGACCGGGCTCGGGCGGGGCATGGGAACCCGCGACTCCGGGCAGGACACCCTGGGCACCATGCACGCGGTGCCCGATCACGCCCGCCGGATGCTCACCAAGATCTGGGAGCTCCAGTTCGCTGACGGGCACACCTGGCACCAGTTCTACCCGCTGACCGGGCAGGGCGGTCCGGGGCACTCCGTCGAGATTCCGGAATGGCCGCAGTGGTACAGCGATGACCA
>JAFGOK010000612.1 GCA_016926535.1 Micromonosporaceae bacterium
GCCGTCATCGCTGTCCCAGCCGCCGTCAGTCCGCTGGGTCTCACCCAGCCGCCGCCGGGCAGCGACCATGAGCCAGTCGTCGCCGGACATCCCAGCGCGGCGCATGACCGCACCCAGTGCCGCCACGTCCGCTCCGGACATTTCCGGAACCCGATCGGCCAGTGCCACCTGGATTTGCGCCGACTCGTAGTACGTGCCGAGGTAGTACAGCAGCGCCGCGCCGAACCACCCCGCTGCGAGATAGGACGGCCACGAGCCGTCGTGGTGCAGGGATGCCTTGAAAGCCGCAGCAGCCGCCTGGGCCGCAGCAGCGTGCTCGTTGCTCCCAGCGACACTCCCCCACGCCGGGACCGAGCCTGGTGCCGGCCCGCTCACGGCAAGCCAGAAGCCCGCCTTGGCGGTGAGGTAAATCTCTGCTTCAGGATCCCCGGGCCGGGCCCACGGGGGTGCGAGGGCCGCGATGGACTGGTCTTCCTCCCACCGGCCGTCGGGTCGCTGACGCCCTGCGAGCCAGGCCAGTGCCTGCCGGGCCGCGGGCCGCCCGAGTGCACCAAGATCGTCGATCTCCGCAAACCGGAAGCAGGTCGCGTCGACCGATCCGATCCGGCTGTCCGACATGGCTGGCCAGCCGCCCTTGACCGTCTGCCCGGCCTCGGCCTTTTCCAGGATGTCCTCGGACGGGAGCACCCCAGAGGTCAGCCACGCGAGTCGGGACCGGTCGATGTCGTCGCCGTTGGCGACGACGTATCCCACCGCAGCCTCGATATCCACCATGCCGCCAGGCTACCGACGCTGTTGTCAGGCAGCACTCGGACCGGTGTACCGCTTGCCGCCGAGATAGGGCCACGGATTGGGGACGCATCCGTCCAGGCCGAACGTCTGCTGTTGCATGGTCGGAGCCTTCTTGCCCCGCCCAGGACAGGCTTCATGGCCATGGCCGAGCTCATGGCCGACCTCATGGTTGACGACATACTGGCGGTAAGTGGCAACTGACGCCCCGTAGTTCGGGACGGCGGTCAGCCAGCGGGCAAGATTGATGATCACTTTGTGCCCAGCTCGGCATGAGGTGTATTTCTTGGTCCGCAATCCGACAGCGGCGCACATCCGTTCAGAGGTCGTCGGGGTTGCCAGGAAGATCGTGAAGTCCGCTGCTGCGTCCTTGCCCACTCGCTGAAGCCGGACGTCCTTCCCCGCGATCCAGCTACGCTGATCGCCAAGTATCGCGTCCACGATCTCGCCGAACGCCGCAACGTCCTGCCCGATGTTGTCCTCCACAGCGACCTGGTAGCGACGCAGAGTCCCGGCGGCGCCGACGGGCGTGCCACCGCCCGCACCGTAGGTGAACGTGCCCGGGCCGGTCTGGCGAACCGAGGCATCCGGACTGAGCACAGCGTCCGGGATCGCCGGCTGTTCTGCGGCGTGCGCCTCGCTGTCGAGATCGGTGCCGGCCATCCCGCCGCTGGTCACCTCGCCGGCCGGCTGCCGTGCGGCGTCGGTCTGCTCAGCGTTGTACCACCCCCGAATCACCAGGCCAGCCCCAATGACCAGGGAGGACAGCAGCACCAGAGCGGCGATCGCCAGCTGCCGGTACTGGCCGCCGGTGATGGTGGCCGTCGTGCGCCCCGGCGCGCGGGGCCTCCGCTCCTGAATTCTTGTCATCGGAGCACAAGCATGCCACGTCCGCTCAAACCGCTCGTCGAAATCGCAGCCAGCATCACTACAGCATCGCCTCAAGACGCCGGTTGAGTGCGGAAAGCGTCGCCCGGACGACGGCATATCTCGGATCACCCATCACCAGAGCCGATCCAGCCAGGTGGTCAACCCATCCGTCACCGGCCAGCAGGACAACGACGACCGCGACATCACAGCCGCCGCCCAGCGACACGATCATCGCATGCTCGACGAAACACCGAGCGCGCTGAGCCGGTTGGCTGCCCAGGAGATGATCGACGGCCGCCGCAGTCGCCGCAGCGGCGAGCCGAAGGACGTAGCCGTCGAAGGCGGGGCCATTCGCGACCCCGACCGCCTGCCGATCGCCAACGACCAGGCGGACCTCGACGACGGCGTCGAGGCCCTCGTCCGTGACCTTCACCTGATCGATCACCGCGCGAGGGGCCGGGGAAGTCCCGGGATCCGGATGAAGATCAGACGGCCTCGCGACGCGGTCGGCCACACTCGCCTCGCCGTACTGGCGCAGGCCCTGGTCGATCCCTGTCACCGGCCTCGGCGGGATCTGAGTTGGCGCACTCTCCACGGCGTACGGAGCACCTGCTGGCCTCTGCGACGCCGTCGCGGCTCTCCGCCGCTGCGCCTCGCGCGGATACGGCGCGGTCAGCGGCGGCTGGACCCTGCTGGGTTGCGCCGACCGGTTCGGCTCCGCAGCCAGCCCCATCCGCTCCTTCAGCAGCCGCGCGACGATCCGGCTGACCTCAGCGGCGTCGGCGTCGTCCGCCAGGTCGAGACGCAGCGTGTGGGCACCGTTGGAGCTCGGTCGCAGGTGCGCGTCCCGGACTCCCTCGACGCCCCGAACGGCGTCCAGGACGGTGGGGATGTCGAAGCCCTCCCGGCGATCCGCCGGGATCTGGTCGATCTGCGGGTCACTGAGCCGATCGACGATCCGATCGAGGTCCGCCTCCGCCTGGCTGTCGAACTCGCCGGGGGCGCCGATGGCGCCGGGGACATCTGGCCGGCTGGGAACCCTCCGGGGCAGGTCGCCCCGCGAGGTCGCGGCGTACTGGGTCGATGGCTGCCGCTGGGACTCATCGGCCGGTCTCAGCCGGGGATCGGCTGGGGCTGGGAGATACCGCAGGGCCGCGGGATCGGGAGCAGGGGCATCCTGCTGGTACGGCGACTGCGGGTATGACCGCTGGTAGGGCGGAAAGGCACCGGACTGCTGGTCGTACTGCGAGTGGTCGGCCACCACCGGGGCCGGTCCGGGCAGTGGTAGCGCTGAGGAGGCTGACCCGGCTGGTTCAACCGTCCGCCAGACCCGGGTGGGCTGGAGTGCTGCATCGATTGGACTCCCGTCAGTGGGAGCACCCGCGGCGGCAGCGTGCTCCGCCCCGCCCTCGGGCCCGACCAGCCCGTCTGGCGGGGTCTGGCGGTCTGGTGGGGTCTGCGCATCGGGCCATACGTGCGGATTTGCCCAGTCTGGCTCCGCTGCCGCCCGTTCCACCTGGCCCCCTGCCTGGGCAGAACCACCAAGCGTGCCACTGGCCGGTGATCCACTCACTGGCACGGCACTGATCGGAGCACCACTGATCGGAATGCCACTGGCCGGAACACCACTGACCGGCAGGCTGCCGGCTGGAACACCGCTGATCGGCAGGCCGCTCACAGGGGCACCGCTGACCGGGACCCGCCCGTCGAACTGCCCGCGCCCTTGCCCACGGCCCATCGTCCGTTGCTGCGGCGCGCCGACCGCCCCGATCGCGTTGGCCGCCGCGTTGACGGCCGCGATGGCCTCCGGGGTCAGCAGGGCCTCCGGAGGGATCGGCACGGTGGCCGGTTGCGGCACGATGACCTGCTCAGGCTGCTGGTGCTGGCCTCGCTGGTACGGATCGATCTCCGGCCCTCCCGCCTGCTGGTGACCTGGCTGGTACGGAACGGACGGCCGAGGCTGATGGGCCTGTGGCTCTGCCCAGCCATTGGGACCTCGACCATTGGCACCCGCCGCCCAGGTTGGGACGGGCTCTCCACCGGATCTGCCGGATTCACCCCATGCTGGGACCAGTGCTTCCACCACCTCGTCATTGGCCGATGAAGGCCAGGTTTCGCCCTCGAACCGTCTCGCCCCGAGTGGTGCCCCCATGCC
>JAFGOK010000613.1 GCA_016926535.1 Micromonosporaceae bacterium
CAGCTTCTTGAAGGGGTCGGGAAGCTTGGAGTTGGCCGCGACAGAGCCGGGCAGCGACACCGCGCAGTCGGCGCCCTCGTCCTCGACGAGGATTGCCGCTGCTTCTGCGGTGGTGGTGCTCGCCAGAGTGACCGCTCCGGCGACCGTGAGCGCCGCTACCGCCAGTACGACGACCGCCGAACGGATCTTAGAGCGGCCCGAGTCAACAATCACTAGGGCTCTCCTTTCGGGTAGCTCGTGGAGACGACGTTCGTGATCGATGATCACGGATGTCGAGTACGCCAAGCGTCGAGTAAAGCATTGTCGAGTGTCAACACCCTTCCGGTATTTTCGGCGCCCCTTACCGGAAGCTATGCCATGACCGCGCACCGTACGCTCCGCCAATCACGACAAATCAGCGCCTACAACGGCGACGCCGGACCGCTCGACTCCCCTGAGACCTGCCCCCAACCACACGATCGGCGCAGACCAACCCTGCAACGTCGCACAGCGACCGAAGCGGCTCTTCGCGCCAGATCCCGGAAACTTTCCGGCCAGCCGACCGACCGGCCAACCACCGCCCAGCCGACCGACCGGCGAGTTGCGCGGAGGGTTGCGGTTGCGCGGAGGGTTGCGGGTTCCACAGCACCGGTTTCGCTCCGCGCAACCCCAAGACGCCGCGCAACCCCAAGACGCCGCGCAACCCCAAGACGCCGCCTCCACGTGCACCTGCTGGCCGCTTCCTGGCCCCGACGCCGGGTCTCAGAATGGCAGCGGCCCGGTCGATGATGTTGATGTGACCACACCGCTCTTCCGGGCTTTCTTCGCCCTTCGGGCCTTCCTGGCCTCCCGGGTTGCCTGGACGCCCGGCCTCTCCCCGTCACCCCGCGACCTCGGGAAACGTCTGGTGACGCTCGGCGCTCTCGCAGCCCTGGCCGTCGGCCCACTGTCGGGATGCTCCCTGCTGGGTTCGTCCGACGACGACAATAATTCGGGCTCATCCACACAATCCAGGGATGACTCGGAGTCCGCTGAGGGCTGGTCGATCTATCTTCAAGGCGAGGCACCCCAGCCGCCCCCAGCGGCGGTGGCGCCGCCCGCAGCAGAGGATGCCCCACTGGAAGCACCGCCCCTCACCGGCGCTGAGGCCACTGTGCCCTGCACGACCTGGATGTACGCCGGCAGAATGGACGAACTGACCGCGGTACCAGGAGCGGGTTCTGCGACCGTCTCCTGGATGGATGTGGCGGGCGGAGTGGTCACGGAGTACCGGGTAGCCGCTGTTTCCCAGGACCTGGGTTCTGGGGTGACACCAGACCCGGTTTGGATCACCGTTGCCCCGACCGGCCGATGCGAGCTGATCAGTGCCACTGTCACCGGCCTGACCAGCGGCGGCCGTTACGTGCTCTGGGTCGACGCCGTCATGACGCTCTCCGGGAGGGAGTACATGATCGGCAGATCCCGGGGATTCACCGTGGGCTGATCCGCCGAACCCGCCTCCGGCAGATCTCAGGTCGACAGCAGATCCCCGAGATCGAGTTGCGACAGCAGGCGCAACGACAGCCACAGCAGGATCCCGACCAGCACCAGCGACCCGAGGCCGACCAGCGCCCGCAGCCACCACGGCCCGGTCCGCATCAGGACGTTCCACCGGTGCAGCTGGCGGCGGACAAAACCCATCAGCCGGCGGGCCCAGTGGAACTCCACCCCCCAGATCGCGATGCCGCCGAGGACAATGAGCCACCCCGGTCCGGGGAGCGGCACCAGTACCAGCCCGAGCAGCACGACGACGGCGCCGAGGACGCCCACCACCAGCCGAAGTGCCGCTCTGCCGGTCGGGTTGGCCCGGACCCGGTGACACAGCGCCCGCAGGCCGCCAACCGGGTGAGGCCAGTGCTCGGCTGCTGGGCCGGTCTGCTCCGCAGGGCCCGCGTGCTCCCCAGGGCAGGTCTGCTCCGCGGAGTCCGCCGCACCGGCGCCGTGGTCCCGCCCGTCCCCGCTGTTCACCAAGTCCGCCCCTGCCTCGTCGCTGGCTGGTGCTGCCACCTCGACGTTAACAGGGCCGATCCTCCCTGTTCCAAGTTGGCTGGCGGGAGGAGCGATCAGCGCGTTTCGTCAAGGGTGACCTCGGCGACCGAACGGCGACCGAACAGCCACAGCAGCAGCTCTGGCGGCGCGCCGGCGACGGTCAGCCCTGGTCTGGCCCGAGCGATCCGGTACTCGCCGTAGCCCGGCGCGACCAGGAGCCCTCGCAGCTCCGCCTCTGGCGGACGGATCCGGGCGATCATCCGCGCCCGCTGCCACAGGGCCTCGGTGTATCCCCGGGGCAGTTCTCGCGGTGCCCAGCCGGGCTGCGCCCTTCGAAGATCCTCATGGTGGACGAAGAACTCCGCCAGGTTGAGTGACTCGTCAACTCCACCGATCCGGAACAGGCCGCCAGGTGGTCCCTGCCGGACGGCCTCAACCAGACGCCGGTACTCGCCGATTCCGACGCTGGCCTCGGCCAGACGCCGCTGTACCCGGTCGGTGTACCCGGAGAGAGGACGGATCACGTTCCCCAATGAGGCGAGCGGACGCCGCTCCCGCACCACCAGGTGCGCGGCCAGGTCTTGGCTGGCCCACCCGGCGCACAGGGTGGGCGCGCCGGGCCCGACAGCCTCAAGCGTCTCCGCCAGTGCGAGCCGCTCGGCTCTGGCATATCGCATGGTCACGAAGCATCACCGTCCCCACGCCGTGTCGGGGTCGTCATCCAGAGTGCCAGGGGGCCGGGCCGACCGGTGGATCCGCAGCCAGCAGATCCCCTGTTCAGGGGGCAACTGTCACAGGCCGGACCAGTGGCCTGGCACCCCAGACTCAACCGAGCAGCGCCCAGGTAACCGGTGCGGACCAAATGATCAACGACAGCGTCGACGACGGTTGCCGCCAAGCCAGTACTCGATCGAATCGCGGCAAGGGTCGTCGCGCCGCTCTCCATGGCGGCCAAGACCGCCCTCAGCGGCGACGTCGCGGCAGTACTCACCCGGGCGCTCACAGCAATATCCGTCCGATTTGGAACACCAGCACAGCCGCGATCCAGGCAACCAGGAGGTTCATCCCGACTCCGACCGCAGCCCAGCGTAGCCCGATTTCCCTGATCTGGGCCGTCAGGGTCGCCACGCAAGGTGAGTATCCCAGCAGGAACAGCAGGAATGCGATCCCCGCCAGCCCGGTGTGCCCTCCAGAGGTCTCCTCGAAATCCGCTCGGACGGCGTCCCCCAAAACTCCCGGCTGGGCCAGATCTTCCGGCTCCTCAGCGGCGTAGGTCTGGGCCCAGGAGGCAACGACCGCCTCTTTCGCGACGAACCCCACCATCAGGGCTCCGGCGGTGTGCCAGTCACCGAACCCCGCCGGCTGGAACACGGGGGCGACGGCCGAGGCGACCGCGGCGAACGCGCTGTCAGACACCTCGACCTCACCGAAGCCCCCGGCCCCGGATCGTGCAGGGATGGCGGTGAGCAGCCAGACCGCGACCACCGTCACCACGATCACCCCGGTCGCGGTCCGCAGGAAGGCCAGCAGCCGGGTCCAGGTCAGCGCCAGCAGGATTCGCGGTACCGGGACCTGGTAGCTGGGCAGGTCGAGGATGAGCGGTTCCGGCTGGGTGCCGCGGAGCACGGTTACCCGCAGCAGCACCCCGCCGAGAACGATGAACCCGATCGAGGCAACATACATGCCGAAGACGACGGTGCCGGCCCGCTCCCCGAACATGGCAGCTCCAACCAGCACGTACACCGGGAGCCTGGCGCTGCACGAGGTGAACGGCACCAGCAGGGCCGTCATCAGCCGGTGCCGAGCGCTCGGCAGGATCCGGGTGGCGCTGATCGCCGGAACGTTGCAGCCGAAACCGACGATGAGCGGAACGAATGCCCGGCCGGGTAGTCCCACCAGTCGCATCAGACGGTCGGCGACCACAGCGGCCCGCGCGAGGTAACCGGAATCCTCCAGCAGGGCCAAGACCGCGAACATCAGGGCCATCAGCGGCGCGAACGTCAGCACCATGCCGACCCCGGCGATCAGCCCGTCGACGATGAGGCCCTCGACCCAGGTACCTCCCAGTCCAGCGGCTGCCAGCAGCCGCTGGGCACCGCTGCTGACTGGGCCGGAGACCAGCCGGTCCAGGCCGTCGATCAGTGGAGCGGCCACGATGGTGGTCAGCTGGAACACCAGCCACATCACGCCGAGGAAGATCGCGGGACCGAGGACCGGAGAAGTCACGATCCGGTCGATCCGGTCGGATCTGGTCTGCCGATCCGGCGCGACCGACCGGGTCACTTCGTCAACGACGCCACTGATCCAGGTAAACCGGGCATCCGCCGCTGCCAGCCCGTCCTCGATCGCCTCGCCGCCATGCGCCGCGTCGCCGCCCGCCGAGCCGAGGGCCAGCGGAGCTGGGGGGTCGCTGGCGAGGGCCCGCTCGACCGCCTGCTCCAGCGCGACACACCCGCGAACTCTGCGGGGATCCAGTGGCACCGCCTCCGCTCCGACCGCGGTGGAGAGCCGCTCCAGATCCAGCACCGCACCCCGCTTGGCGGCGACATCCATCATGGTGAGCGCGGCCACCGTACGCATACCCCGCTCTCGGACCTGGCTGAGCAGGTAGAGCCCACGTCCGAGGCACGCGGCGTTCATCACGACGACCACGACGTCCGGCCGCTCCCGCTCCGGGACGTCCAGCAGCAGCGACCGGGTCAACTGCTCGTCAGGGGACAGCGGGTCCAGGCTGTAGGCTCCGGGAAGATCGATGAGTGCCAGGGTCGCCCCGCCAGCCCGCCAGGCGCCTCGCCCGGCCTCGACGGTCGTCCCCGGCCAGTTGCTGACGTGCCTGCGGGCCCCGGTCAGGTTGTTGAACAGCGTCGACTTGCCGACGTTGGGATTGCCGGCCAGCGCGACGACCGGTGCCCCCTCCGGGGCACACCGGGCGGCTTCCGTATGGCATCCGCACAGCTTGGCCTGGAGGCTCCACTGATCCTGCCTGCCCGGGTGCCGCTGGTGGTCAACTGCCGCCAGCGGCTCGCCGCGCCGCAACCGGAGATCGGTCAGCACACTGCGGGCCAGGGCGATCCGGGCTGCGCCGAGGCCGATGACCCGACCGCCGCCAGCGGTCCTGTGCCCGGGGGTTACCTGGATGCCGGCCCGGAGTCCGAGCTCTGCCAAGCGCCTGGTCTGTGCCACGGGGGTCTCGGGGTGTGCGAGTACAACGGGCTCGCTGAGCGGGGCACGATCGAGGGTCACCGGATTACCGTAGCAGGAGAATAAGGTTAGGCAAACCTAAGAACCAGAGGTCCTACTCACAGCGAACCCCAAGGCCACTCATCGGAAACCAGGAGCGTTGCGAGGCACCGTTCAACCATGACCGACATGATGCCGCGGCCAACGTTCGACGAGGCCATCCGACCCCCATCCCGCAACCCGAGGTGGCGCCGGTGGAGCGTCACCGGACTCACCCTACTGGCCATCACCGCTGGCGGTGGTAGTGCCGGCGCCGTGACGGTCGACCGGTTCCTCGACCAGCGGGCCGAAACGACGACCCCAGCGGCAGCAGCAGCGATAGCAGCGCGGCAACTCGACTCCCTCGCCGACGTCGTCGACGCCGTCTCACCCAGCATCGTCACCGTGATCATCAGCGGGCCATCAGCCTCCGGCCGCGCCGGGACCACCCTCGGGTCGGCATCCTCCCTCGGATCCGGAGTCGTCCTCGACCCCGACGGTCTCATCCTGACCAACCAGCACGTCATCGCATCTGGCGGCACGGTGAGCGTCCGCTTCTCTGACGGCGGCACCGCCACCGCGACCGTCCTCGCCCAGGACGCGACCGCAGATCTCGCGCTCCTGCGGGCGAGCGGGGTCTCCGGGCTGACACCGGCCACGCTGGGTTCCAACGCCACCGTCGCCGTCGGCGACACCGTACTGGCCTTCGGCAGCCCGCTGGGGCTGGAGGGCACCGTCACCGCCGGCATCATCTCCGCGGTGGACCGGACCATCGACGACACCCCTGGCATCCGGTACCTGCAGACCGATGCCCCAATCAACTCCGGCAACTCCGGCGGTGCGCTGGTCAACACCGCAGGCCAGGTCATCGGGATCAACGTCTCCATCGCGACGACCAGCCAGAGCAGTGGCAGCATCGGCCTCGGGTTCGCCATCCCCGCCAGCACGGTCACGACCGTCGTCCAGCGGCTGGCCGCAGACATGGGCTGAGCCGAGCTGAAACGCCAGCGGCCCGGCGAGCGCTTTCATTGACAAGAGGCGATGAACTTCCCTAGGCTCCCAAGGGGAAGCGCTTTCCTTCCGATCCTGACAGGAACAACGGCTGTGTGCGCTGCGACCCCATCCCGACCACTCTCCCGGCGAGGTCCGACAGACACCCGCCCGCAATCATTGGGAGGCCCCCCCGTGCCCCTGTTCTCCCGCCGCCGCATCGCGGTGCTCGGCTGCGTCGCGGCATCAGTGACCGCGACCGTCGCCGTC
>JAFGOK010000614.1 GCA_016926535.1 Micromonosporaceae bacterium
ACGGCCTGTACGCGGACAACGCCACCTACGGCGGCTGTGCCGAGGCCAACGCCACCTGCCAGAAGCCGATGCCTGACGCCGAGTACGCCCCCAAGTTCTGGACCGGGGTCGCCACCGCGTTCAAGGGCAACAACGCGGTCGTCTTCGACCTGTTCAACGAGCCGTACCCGGACGCCCCCAACGGCTGGGACGCGGCGGCGACCTGGACCTGCTGGCGGGACGGTGGCACCTGTGGCACCCTCGGCTACCAGGCCGCCGGCATGCAGACCCTGGTCGACGCGGTCCGAGCGACCGGCGCCACCAACGTGATCATGCTCGGTGGCGTGGAGTGGTCCAACAACCTGAGCCAGTGGCTGGCCTACCAGCCCACCGACTCGACCGGCAACCTGATGGCCGCCTGGCACGTGTACAACTTCAACGCCTGCTCGAACTCCTCCTGCTGGGACAGCCAGGTCGCCCCGGTCGCCGCGCAGGTGCCGCTGCACATCGGTGAACTCGGCCAGAACTCCGCCGCCCACGATTTCATCGACCAGGTGATGACCTGGGCCGACGCGCGCGGCCTCGGCTACACCGCATGGACCTGGAACCCGTGGGGATGCAGCGGCGGCAACGTACTGATCGAGGACTATGCCGGCACCCCGTGCCAGACCTACGGCTCGGGCTTCAAGGAGCACCTGCTCACCCAGAACCCGTAAGGCCCGTCGCTCGATCGCTCAATCGCTCACAGGTATCGGGACAGGTGCCCGTGGAACTCCTGTCGCAGGCGGCGGCCCTGGAAGCGACCCTGACCGCGTGCAATGCGGCGGCGTGCGAGGTGGCCGAGATCGCCCGACGCACCGGCGCCTACCGTAACTACGGCCTCCGGCGGCACACCTACTCCGACGTCAAGGCCCGCCATCGGCTCGGCGCGCAGGCCGCACAGCATGTGATCAAGGAGGTCGCTGACGCGTACACCACCCTGACGGCGAATCTGAAGGCCGGCCGGTACGGAAAGCCCGACAGCTCGCGTCGGCGTCGGGTCGAGTCCAACCCGATCGTCTTCCGGCGGGACGCGGCCCAACCCTACGACGCGCGGATGCTGTCCTGGCGGCACGACGCCCGGACCGTGTCGATCTGGACGGTGTCCGGACGGCTCAGGCAGGTTGCGTTCACCGGCTCACCCGGCCAGGTCAGGGCCGTGGTCACCCGCCCGGTCGGAGAATGCGATCTCGTGGGCATCGTCAACCTCGCCTACGACTCCGACGACACCCGCTACGCCGGGGCGCAGCTCAACGGCTACCGACGCCGCCAGCTTCGCCTTCGCAGACGGCTACGCAGGGCCTTCTCGGGCCTCCGATTCTCCTGCGCCGCGGCTGCCGGGGCCTGGCCGGCCCGGACGCCGGTGCTGGCCCCTGGTCTGAAGTCGCTCCAGATCTCGCGCCATACGCCGGTGGATGTGACTGATGAGGTACCAGAGATCGGAGCAATAGACGGAGGGGTTCCCATTCCCATTCGTGCTCCGGTACCGGTGCGTATACAACCCGCCGCCGCAGATCGTTCCGAGCGCACAGGCCCTGCAGATCGTGGACAGCCCTGCCGCCCCGCGGCGTTGGGCCACCTGCACCGGCAGGCGGGCGGCCAGTTCCACCGCATCTGACGCAACATGAAGACCGCTCCGCCGGAAGGGGGCCGACATGCCGGTGGGAAGGTCGGACCCCTCGATGCCGCCGTCTGTCTCGATGACCACTGTTCCAGGCGGGCTGGTGCCGATTCCTTCCAGCCGGGAACCGCCGCCGAGCAGCAGACTCATGATCTCGCCGAAGACCCGGACCCGGGTCTCCCGGACCGGCGATTCGTACCAACGGTCGAACACCGCGGCCAGCCATCTGCCGTAGGCCGCACCGGAGCACGTTCCTGGCGGGGGAGTCGACCAGTCGCCGTGGGGCAACAAAAAGTCCATCACCGGCGGGGCGAATCCGAGCAGTTCTTGATAGGTCTCGACCGGGTCGTTGCGCAGGTCGACGACGGCGATGAGTCCGAAGAACAGGTGACGGTACCGATCGCTGCACAGGGCACGCAGCCCCTTGACGACGTCGGCGTAGCTGCCACGGCCGCTGTGGTGGCGGCGGTGGCGGTCATGGGCTGGTTCGGGGCCGTCAAGGCTGACCCCGATCATCACGTCCAGCTCACGAAGCAGTTCAAGGGTCCTCTGGTTGAGGAGCGTGCCATTGGTTTGGATAGCGAGTTGAAGGGTTGTGGCGCCGCCAACGGCTCTGCGGATTCGCTGAACGCAGTATGCGATGTGGTCGTTGCCGGCCAGCAGCGGTTCACCGCCATGGAGGACGATCTGAATATCGTTCAATTTGTTGGTGGCCAGATACTCTACAAGGCGGTCAGCGACCTGATTGACGGTTTCGATGGACATTCGGGTGATACCCGCGCACCTCCGCTGGTCACCTGACGGGAACATGTAGCAGTAGTCGCACGCCAGGTTGCACTGTTCGGAGATCTTGATAACAAACTGGTGGAAGGGTGGTTCGTTGACACTGACCACAACCGCTGTCGGCCCGTCCTGGCGCCTGGGATCCCCAACAGACATAGCCCATTGTCCCCTGTCCGGCCGGCTGGCCGCACCCGCTCGGATGCATGGGCCGGCGGATCGGAGGAGTTCCATTCTGGTCGATCTCACCATGCGCACAATGCGGCCGAAAGTACGTCTCGGACCCGGGGCTACGATGAGGGCGTCCATGACCACAGGCAGCAATCACGCGTGATAGGCTCGTTGTTCAGCCCGAAAGGGGCCATTGTGGATACCCAGGCATTGTGGCAGTCTCATGGGGATTCGGCTACGGCGACTGTTTTCGACATCGGTTGGCTGACTTCATATGACCTCGACAGCCGTCCGGAATCAGCGTTGATCGCCGCGCTACGTCGGGCGATCAGTGAATCCGAGTATCCCTCTCCGAGATACTCCTACCACGCGGCCTGTCCAACCATCGCATCCAAATACTAGATTTCTCACGCCCCCAGCGGTCACCTCAGCGAGCGCGGAGACATCATGGACCCAAGCGACGGCACCTCCTCCCCGATCAGATCGCCCCGTGTGGTGCTGTTCCTCTATCGGGGTAGTGTCAAAGGACGGCAGACCGAGGCCATGGCCGAGGTCGGCTGGATTCTCGCCAGGGCGGGTCATCGGGTCCTGATAGCGGATGCGGATGCCCCCTCGCCCGAAGTCCCGGGCTGGTTGCGCCATTTCCCGTTCCTCTCCCCCTCCCACCCCGCGCCGAACCAATCATTGATCTCCCTCGCAACGCTGCTGAGTCAGGCCCAGGACGTGGAACCGGATCGACGAAGGCTGGTCCTGCCTGGGCCGGCCGGGGCGCTGGACGTGCTGACCTGGCCCTCCGGGACGACTCTGGTCGGGCAGGTGGCCCCCGCTCCGTCCGCTCTCCGCACGCTGATCGATCGACAACCCTACGACGACCTCCTGCTGTCCTGCCGACCCGAACTGGATGACGTCCTGCTGGACCTGTGCGATGTGATCGCCCTGGGGTTCTCTGCGACCAAAGCGGCGGTGATGAACGCCAACGCCCTTGCCAGCAGGCTGATCACGGCGGGCTACCAGCGGCAACTGGTCGGGTTGGTCCTCGGCCCGCTGGCGATGGACGACTCCACCAGCCAGATGGTTCGCAGGGAATTCCGGCCGACGATCCAGCAGGCAGGCCGGCAGTGGCTGGGCTTCGTGGAGGTCGGCTCAGGCGGATCACCCCCGCCGATCGATCGGGTGGGAGCCGGAGACGCCACGACGGGATACGCCGCAGCCGTGAAACGGATCTGTCCGGATCCGATCCAGGTGCCAGAACTACCGGAAGGATTCATCCGCCGTTTCCAGCACTGTATCGAGGACAGCCTCGGAGCCGGCCTCACCCCGGAACCGGTGTCCGTCGTCTACGCCCCCAAGGACCGGCTGTGGGCGGACTGGGCCGCCGACGAGCTCCGTCGCTATGGGCTCGACGTCCGGTTGTGCTCCCAAGCGACGGCGCAGCGTCCGGAGGCAACCAATGTGGTCGTGCTGATCGGTTCCCCCCACGCGTTGCCGGAGCCGCTGGCCTCATGGACGGCTCAACGTTTCGGCCCCGCATCATCGACCTCCTCGACCGAATGCGTCTACCTTCGGATCCTGCAGGACGACCCGGTCGCACTGCCGGGCACGCACCTGGTCGACCTGTCGGCCGTCTCTGGGGCCGGAATCCGGGAGGACGAGGCCAAGGCCCGGCTACGAGCCCCCTTCCTACTCACTCAGCGTGACCCGGACCAGGCCCCCGGCGCCGGCCGGCGGCGGTCGTGGAGGGTCCGGTTTCCCCGCACCAGCACGCCTCGGGCGGCCGTCAGTATCCCCTCCCTGAGCGGCCGATTCGTCGGCCGGGACCGGGAACTAGAGCAACTGAGAGACGGGCTGCTCTCCGGCACCGTCCAGGTGGTCACCGGCGCCCCGGGGGTCGGCAAATCCGAGCTGGCGATCGCCTACGCAGCCCGGTTCGGGCAGGACTACGACGCCGTCTGGTTCGTCCCGGCCACCAGCCGACAATCGATCCACGAGAGCCTGACCGTGCTGCGGGAGCAGCCCGGGACCGGCACGGCCCCCGGTGGGACGGGCAATGGCCCAGGCGCGCAGCACCTGGTCATCTTCGATGCCGCAGACGATCTCTCTGTCCTGGACCAGCTTCCCCGGGCGGCTGTTGCCGGGCACGTCATGGTCACCGCCCGAGGTGGCACGGCCGGGGTCGCGGAGCGCGCGGCAGCCATCCTCCAGCTTCCCTGTGCCGAGGTCAGGATCGGTGATTTGCCACCGGAGCAGGCGATCCGGATCCTGGCCCGGCGGGTGACCGGGCTACGGCCCGACGACGCCGAGCGGATACTGCACCGTACCGGCTCGACCGCCCTGACGCTCCGTCTGGCCGAAGGAGGTTTGGCCAGCCACGCTGCCATCGCTGCCAAGCAGGGGTATCTCGCGGTCGAGCAGGCTGAGCTGGCCGTGGACCGGTACCTGAACACGCTCCCTGGCGGCAGCGACCTCGCGCGGCAACCGGAACCGGAACCGGAACTGAGCGGGGCAGCGCTGGCGCTCGCGGCCATCGGCTCCGTTATCGAGGAGGCCCCGGACAGGATCGGACGGATCGCCCTGCGCATGGCCCAGATGTGCACCTTCCTGTCCTGTGAGGGCGTCCCGCTCGACCTGCTTCGGGACACCGCCATGGTGGAGCAGCTCATCCAACTGGCCGATGATGCCTGGACCGGCCAGTCCGGGGAGGCGGAGGGAACCGCCTTCGCCAGAGACCTGTCCCAGTTCGACGAGATGCTGTGGTTCGGCGACCAGGTTGGGCTGTTCGATATCGACTGGGGCCGGACCGCCTCGTTGCGGATGAACCGGGTGACCGCCCAACTGCTGCGGGCGGCGATGCCCCGGGAATGCCAGGAGCAGACCCAGTCCGCGGTGCTCGCTGGCCTGGCCAGGTACGCCCCCAACGACGCCCAGCTTCAGATCGCTCCGTACCGCAAGCTGCAACAGCTTCGCCGGCATCTCGAACCCTCTGGAGCGCTGCTGGCCACGGACTGGGCCACCAGGCAGCTGGTGGTGAAGCAGCTTGAGAGCATCCAGCGTTACGGTGACCAGACCTCCCGGCAGATGGCGCTGGACCTCGCAGACGGCCTGCGGAAGCGCTGGTCGGCCGATCCCCCCGCCAGTGCCGATCTCCTGCTGCGCCTCGACCAGATCCGCGCCATGCTGCATCACGAACTCAACGACCTTGGAACAGCAGCCAGCATGCAACTGCGGCTCCTGGAGGATCTGACCGCCGCCCTCGGTCCTGATCACTTCCGGACCCTGCTCGCCGCGGATCTCGCCGCCTGGATGCTCCAGGAACTGGGCCAGTTCGACCGGGCCAGCGCGCAGGCCGAGCAGCTGATTGTCGGGGTGCGGCGGGTGTTTGGCGTCGAGCATCCAGTCTCCCTGCGCATGGCATACAACCTGTCGCGGCTACTGCTCCTCGCAGGCAAGACCGTCCGGGCACAGAGTCTCGGTCGGGCCACCCTGACCAGGCTCCAGGCACATTCCGGCCGGCGCGACCGGGTGACCTGGCGATGCGCCAGCAGCCTCGGCTATTACCACCTGCATCTCGGCAACTACCAGCAGGCACAGGATCTGTTCGACCAGTCGGTCAACGCTGCCCAGGACGACCGTCACCTCCCGGAAATCCGCCAGATGCTGCTGCGGATGGAGCGGGGGCAGGCCGCGGCTCTGCGGGCACTCGGGCGACCACGGGCACGTGAGCTCAATCGGCAGGTGCTCCAGCAGCGGCGGACTCCGGAGGGACACGACCCGCTGGAGACCCCGGCGTGTCTGGTCGCCGTGGCCACCGACCACTACAGCTCCGGCGATCGGGCTGGAGCGATGCAGGCAGTGAACCACGCGACCGAGGCGCTGTCGCTCTACCAGCGGCTGCCGGACGGCCATCCGCTCCAGCACCTGTGCCGGTTGAACCTGGCGGTCTTCCAGCATGCCGCCCAGCGGCCCGCCGAGGCAGTCCAGACCGCTGAGGAGGCCCTGAACGGCCTGCGCGAGCGGCTGGACCCCGGGCACCCGTGGGTACTGGCAGCGGCGGCGAACCACTGCGCGCTGACCGCGTTGACGGATCCGGACGCCGACCTGACCATGATCGCAGATCGTCTGGCCACCATCGTGCAGCACTGCTACGACAGTTTGCAGAACCATCCGTCTACCCGAGCCGCAGAGGCGAACCTCACCAGGGTGCGCCGCGCTCTGGCATCGGGCCAGCGAAGCTGGCAGGCTGCGGCAAAGCCGCTGAGACTGCTGGTCATCGACATACCGTAACCGCAGGTACGCCAAGGAGACCGGCCCGGACTACCGGGCCCGGTGTGGACCCCGTCATCGAGGAGGCGCAACAGGATGAACCAACCCGGACCTCCCCCGGAGTCGGCCGCTCGTCCTGCCCAGGGCAGGCCAGTTGAGGACGTCTCCTCGCCCAGGGGAGACGAGGGCCAGGTGCTCCCGCTCTTCCGCTCCATGGTGGCTCCTGACGGTCCACTGCACTGGGTCGCCCGCTTCACGCGCAGCTGCCTGGACTGCGTGGTGGAGGCCACCGCCGATCCGGCGCTCAGCCCGACCGAAGTGGCCGGTCGCCCGGAGGACACAGCGATCGGCGGCCTGCTGTCTGCCAGGGTGGATCCGGAGCCCGAGCAGGGAAGAGCCGTTCTGGAGCAGATCGGCCAGCAACTTGGGCTCACCGCCGGCTATCTCGACCGCCGGCTCAGCGGGCTGCGCAGTGGTCGCATCATCCGTTTGGTGGTCCAGTCCGACCGGGGCGCGTTCCTGTGCAACAGCGTTGTGCCAGACCAGTACATCGCTGGTGGGGTACTGGTCGCCGAGCCTGCACCAGCGGGACCGCCGGTCGTCCGGCATCCCCGGATCGACGAGGCGGACCAGCGGTTGTCCACGGCCGCCACCAATCTGCGCGGGCTGGCCAGCCAGGGAGACCAGAGCCCTGGCGGGTTCCGGTTCCGCGAGGACGCGATTCCGACCGATGAGCCCTCGCAGCCGCCGGTCCTGATGGGTCGGCCCGACCACCCGCTCGCAGCACTCTGCCAGGCCGCAGTGACTCCTCACGGTCTGCACTACTGTGCCTTCCACCAGGCGGACGGGAGCCGGGTGTCCGCGGACATCCTCGGCGACGAGTTGCTGACACAATTCTTCGCCGTGATCAGACCAGCCGAGCGGCGTCGCTTCTACCAGGGATTCGAGCCGGAGTTCGCGGCCGTGGTCGGAGAGCTGTGCCGAACGGTCAGTCCGGTCATCGGACCGCCGCTCAACCGGGTCGTGCTCGATGTGGAGCAGGGTGCGCTGTACTTCAACCGGTTGGGGCACGGAACGTACCTGATCGGGGTCACCGTCAACCAGTGGAGGGTGAATCAGGCCGATGATCGGATCAGTGATCTCGCAGCCAGGTTCCACGCCAGTCTCAGCGGAGAGTCCGGGCCAGCCGCAGATCCCATCTGGTGACCAACGGCGTACTGGGCCGGTGGCTGGAGCGGGCAGCGCCGGTCAGCCCTGGCCGTCGTCCACGGAGGACAGCGGAAGAGCCGTCTGGATGACCGCAGCGCCGAGATCCTGGAGCTGGTCCCTCGCGGACTGCCACCGGTCCAGCCAGTCCCTGATGGCGAGGTCGGTGCTGTCCGGCTCCGCGTCGAGGGTGACCGGATGGTCGGCCAGATCGAACAGCCTCATGTGGTCGAGCACCATGTCGTAGGACTCGCAGATACGACGCAGACCCGCTACGTCGTCTGCCCCGGCACTGCCAGATGCTGCGGTGTGGTGGTGCGCGAAAAACCCGGTGACCGCGGTCTCGAAGGCCACCACGAGGTCCCGAACGGTGGTGAGCGCGCCGACCGTCTGGTAGAAGCGGGGCGCCTCCAACCAGGGCCACAGTCGCTCTCGTCGGCTGAGCAGATCCGCCAGCGGAATCGTCGGGTCGAACTCCGCCCGGAATACTGATGTCGTGTTCAGGAGCCGGTCAAGAGAACGACGGACCTGGTCGAACAGTCTTTGCACCGGCGGGGACAGCGTCTGCTGGCCGGAGGGGAGCCGCGACGCCCGAGCCGGGGCCGACTCGCGGAGAGCGGCTGGGATCTGGCTGATGGTGCCATTGAGCTCGTCCAGCCGCAGTGCCAGCCGGTCCAGGTAGTCCTGGGAGTGGGCCTGCTGAACGGCCAGTCGGCCGATGCCGGCCTGAAGCTGCAGCAACGCATCCTCTGGGTGCTGGCCGCCGGTTCCGGCGAGGGCCCGAGTGATCGCTCCGCCAAGTTCGCCTGAAAAATCGTACATACCATACTGAATCGGCTCGCTCTCGAAAGCCCCGATCACGCGTTCGCGGAACCCGACGCGCAGGTGCCCAGTGATCACCAGCAGGGTCGAGACCGATGCGCCGAGGTGCCGCCCCGAGCCTTCGCCTGGCGCCAGGTGCAGGTCCTCGGCCAGGTCGATGAGGGCCTTCACGTCGCTCTCCGTCACCACCGAGTTCCTGATGACAATGGCGCAGCTGGCACCACTGGACTCACGCGTCACCCAGAAATCAATCAATTTGAATACGCCGGGATGCCAGTACTGTCGCCGAAATGACAGTCGCAGCTTCTGAAGAATGCTGCGGATATCGTTGCGGACCACCGTGAGGGTCGGAAAATCAGCCTGTGCCCTCGCCGCCGCCACAATGACATCTGGCGATATGATTGCGAGTTTCCGATCGATTTTCAGCTGCCATGCGCGAAAGCAGAGCCGGATCACTGACCGGGGAGTTCCGCCGGTGATCGCACGGATGAGCTCAGGGGCATCGTCGGTGAACGGTTCCAGCCGGCCATCCGAATGCACCTGGGTAATCAGATTCCCGATCTCCCCCTGGGTGAAAGGCTCAAGATCCACCCATTGGCCGGGCCGCCGGCCCGCAGACCCGCCGAGCTTCTCGAACAGGTCCGGCAATGCCGCGACGATGAGGAACGCCCCGGCAGCGTCGAAGGTCTCCAGGAGCCTGCGGAACCGCTCCGCGACCGGAGTCTGCGGCCGGTCCGGAGCCATCAGGATCCGATCAAGCTCATCGATGGCCAGCACCAGACGATGCCGGGAGCGCCCGAACAGGTAGGCGAAGACCCCGAGAGCTTGCAGGGCCATTTCCTCACCCTGGATCGGGTGCACGATGCCCCGGCTGGTCAGGGTGGGCGAGGGGGCGCCGCCGCCCAGCCAGTCCCACACCGCGTCGCCGAGTTGCTCCCGTTGCAGCAGCAAAAGGGCCAAGGCGTCGCCGAACTCGTCAGACCGCGCGGCCTGGCCAAGGCCGGCCCGTTTCGCGATCTTGCCAAGCTCTGTCCGAAGCTGCCGCGCGAGCAGGCTGTCGATCAGGTCAAGATCCTCGACGACCTCGGCTGCCCCGACCTGACCGCTACGCAAGGCAATTGCGATGTCCTTGGTGGAATCCAGGCTGTCCAGGGCGTCGGCGACGATGTCGGCGTACGAGTCGTCAACGGTCTGTGCCAGTTCGTCGCGGTGGAACGACGCCAGGAGATCCCGATAGAGTCGCTCGAACCCGCCCGAGGTCGCCATGACGTACCCGCAGTGTGCCACGATCTGCGGTTGTGGTTGCTGCGCCGCCCAGCCACGCTGACGATGGGCCTGTCGAAGCAGGTAGTTGGCCAGGTGCGTCTTTCCGGTACCGTAATCTCCGGAGATCACGAGCAGCCGGCCGGGGCGTGAGCCGACGGATCGCTCGAGGATGCCGCCGGTCGATGGATCGTTGCCGTCGCTGGTCGCACCCGGCGTCCGGATCGGGGCACCGTCGCCGGTCTCGCCCCGGCCTGGCCGCAGGTAACCGCCCAGCAGGTCGGTGGCTGTCTCGACTGCCTGGGTGACAACGGTGATCGGAGGCCGCCCCGTCAGCGCGATCGTCGCCAGACCCGTCGAGGAGAATGGAGAGACCCCGACGTGTTCATCGATCTGGTTCATGTTGCCACTTCCTCCACGGCCGCGTCCGCTGCGGTCTCTGACCTGAGCTGACCAGCAGATCGTCAGCTGTCACCATGCCAGGTGGTGACTCATTCTCGTGGCGTTCCCACGCAGAGTATAGGACCTCGCGAAGCTTACGCGGCGAGTTCGCAGTGATGCCTTTCAGGAGCCGCATCAATTCGATCACGTCTCTTTCCCTGATTCGTGCCGCCGGGACCATTCCACATCGACCGAGCAACTCCGTGACGAAGAACCAACCATCTGATCCCGACATGAGCCCGAGTTGCAGCAACACGATCCGGTCCTGCCCATCGCGCTCTCGATGAGCTCGTTTGATGACGACATCATCGGAGCTTTCAGCGATGAATACCACATTGGCATGTGTTGTAGCCAAATATAAATATTCATCCATATCAATCACAGAACTTGAGATTGAAGGAATGATGACTATTGGGGTAAACCGCACGACTGCCGCCCGCTGCGCCAGCTGCTCGTACGTCTTCCGGAAACCGTCGGCCAGCTGCCCGCTGCTGGTCAACCAGGAACTGGGCAGTGCCACCTCGCGGCTGTCCCGGAGCGCGATGATGGCTTGGGTGCAGATCTGGGTCGCCCGCTCGACGGTCCCCACCTCGTCCGACTGTGATGAAAGGTAACGGTAGCCGCTCAGATCGAGTACGAACTTGCCGGGGCTGCGCCCGATGGCCACGTTCGTCAGCTGATCGAGGTGAAATGCGCACCAGTGGGCCAGCGAGGTCTTGCCGCAGTTGCTGTGCCCGGTCACCATGATGAGCCGGCCGAATCCCCGCCCGTCGTTCCACCCCTTGAGGTGTTCGTTGAAGCGGTCCATGGCCTCCCGGACCGATTCGTAGGCCACATACTGGTCGAGGTGCTCGGGAAATCGCCACGGACACAGTGGAGCTCGCTGGTTCTCCAGGTGGGGCACCCAGAACGGATTGACCATGTCAACGGCCCCCCGGTGCCTGGTCGGCCACGGCCGGATCCGGCTGGCGAGCGGTCCGCAGGACCGACACCGTGCCGGCTCGAAGCCGGCGGATCGAGGACACCGGGGTCCGGATTGCGACTGCCAGCCGCAGCGCGTCCATCGCCCGATTGCGAACCGCCGCCTCCACCCGCTGCGCCAACTCGTCCACAATCGGCCGGGAAGGGCTGTTCATGTCCCGGTCCAGGGCCAGATGATCGGCCAGGGGTGCGGCACCCAGCTCCGACCGTACTACCCCCACCAGTCGCCAGTACCGGTGAGCGGCCTCCGCCTGCTGAAGCACTCTGTCGAGGGCCGCCTGGGCTGCGAACAGATCGTCCGGTACCTGCAGCGGCCCGTCGCCGCGAAAGCTCCTGACATAGCCGAGGCCAACCTCCTCGAACGTCCGGGCTTTGGCCTCCAGATCCTTGGCCAGTTTCCGGCGACGTTCAGCCCCGCTGACCCAAAAGGTCGCACAGACGGTCACCATGCCGCCGACGATCGCGGTCACCACGGCGATGAGCAGTGACAGTACGGCGGTCAGCAGGGTGGTACTCGGGCCGCTAGAGCTGCCGGCGCTGCCGGCACCAGCGGCGGCCCCCTGTCGCTGAGCGGCTGCGAGGTACGCGTCGCACGCTCTGGCGAAGTCTCTGGGGTGGCTGGCCCGCCAGTCCTCGATCGTCAGCGACCGCTGGTCGACCGCGATCTGATCCGCAACGGTGGTCCTCTGCCCGAGTCCGAGGACCACTGCAGCGTCCACGATCCCCTGACGGGACGGTTCGGACAAACAGACCACCAGCTTACCGTCCGCTTCGACGCGAGCATCCGACGATCCACAAGAGACCAGGAAGACGCAGCAGCCAAGCAGGCAGAGCGCCATCATTCGCTCGAAGTGGCGAATACTGACGAGGGGACCCAAATGGACTGTCCTACCAAGAACAACACGGTGACCAGGACTCCGAGCCAGCCCTACATTCTCAGCGGAAGGCTCGTGGCTTCCTTCGGTCGAGGGCTGCATGACAGGTCTCACCTCGGCACTGTCGATAGAGCGCGGTGTCCCTTTGGAGAATGCTGCTGGATTATCCTGAAAATGACATTGTAAGGGCCACGTCACGGTCGGCCAATCGCCGACCCGTTTCATTCAAACGTGAGTACCAGATTCTTTCGAGGCGTCCAGCGACGGGTCGCGGCGGTTCTGGACCGCCCCGCCCCGAGACGGCCGCCAATCGCATCGACGCTGGCCGTATCCTGTCGATGGAGTATCGGGGCCAGCCGGCCCTGGTGGTGGATCGCCGCGAGG
>JAFGOK010000615.1 GCA_016926535.1 Micromonosporaceae bacterium
CTGCTCCTTCCGGTCCACGCGGTGCGTGGAGACCTGCGGGGTGCCGGGGCGGGTGCCACCGGCAGCCGTGACGTGTCGCGGCTCGGGCGGGCTTCGCTGACACAGCAGGTGGGGCGTCGTCGGGATTGACGATTGCCGTTCCGCGCGCAACGACGTTACAAACGTTTGCCGGTCGATGACAAGCCACATCTTCGTAAGGTCTTGTGCTTAATCAAAACTTGTGCTGAATTTCAAAACCGTCTTTCCTGTTCGAGACTGCATAGATGGCTGCAAACGATTGTGAAACGAGCTGCTGGCATTGTCCCTCCACATTCCTCGTTCCTCCAGGTGCCTCCATGGCACTGAGGCAGGCGGCAGCCCTTTCTGCCTGCTGCAACATTCATGGTCGAAACACGTGAGAGGCCACGGGCGTTTCCCGGAGCAGGGCTTCGGCGGGAGACTGTCCCGATGAGTCGGGAGATCGGATTGCGTGGTCGGGCCAGCGAACTCGCCGAGATCAAGGAACTGGTGCGCACCTGCGCCGCCGGGCAGGGAGGCGCCTTGTTCCTCTCCGGGAGACCTGGTTCCGGCAAGACAGCGCTGCTGGCAGCGGCGGCCGCAGCCGCCTCGGCCAGCCATGTCGTGCTGAGGCTTCCATCGAGCCAGGCAGAGGCAGCCCTGCCCATGGCAGGGCTGCACCAACTGCTGGGGGCACTGCTGGCGGAAGCTGGAGATCTGCCATCCGGCCAGGCCAGCTCGCTACTCAGTGAGCTGGAAGAGGGCCTGTCCAGCCCCGGCCCGCTGCTGGCAGCCCGGCTGCTTCGCGTTGTTCGCACTGCGGCTGCAGCCAGGCCGCTGCTGCTGTGCCTGGATGATGTGCACCAGATGGACGATTCCTCCTGGCCCCTGCTGGTCTTCGTCGCTCGCAGAATCGGCACCGACCGGGTGGCGGTCCTGCTGACCGCCTCGACCAGCTGCCAGCGAGATGGGGCGGCGGAAGGCATCCGTCAGCTGCGGCTGCCAGATCTCGACCAGGGAGCCAGCCGACTGCTGCTGATGGATCTTGGTTGTGGTGAGGACGTCGCCGGCCTGCTCGTCCCGATCGCCGGAGGCAATCCCGGAGCCCTGGCCGACCTGGCCCGCTCCCTCACCCCGGAGCAGCGGCAGGGCCAGGTTCCTCCGCCGGAGACGCTGCCAGAGAGCAGCCCGGTACGCCAGCATCTGGAGCGCCAGCTGCGCACGCTGCCCCCTGCCACCCGTCAGGTGCTGCTCCTGGCCGCCACGGACGAGCTGATCACGACGGACGACCTGATCAAGGCAGTCCGGCTGGCCGGCAGGGAGCTGGAGGACCTGGAGCCGGCGGAAGTGTTTGGCTTGATAACGATTGCCGGATCCGGGGTGTGCTTTCAGCCGGGAGTGCTCCGGTCCGTGATCTACCATCAGGCGACGCTGGCTCAACGCCGCAACGCCCACCAAACACTGCGTGAGGTGCTGGACCCCGCCTGCCACCCGCTGCGCCACTACTGGCATCGGGCGCTGACGGCAGCGCATCCGGACGATCGGCTGGCAGCAGGGCTCAGCCAACTGGTGGCAGCCGGGCCTTCCGGCAGCCTGCCGCCAGCCCAGTGGCACGCCCTGGCCGCTCAGATCATGGGTCGGGCCGCCCAGCTTGCGACAGAACCAGCCGGCGTCTTCAGCTACCGGCTGGAGGCCGCCCGGCAGTGCTGGCTGGCCGGCCAGCCTCACCGGGCCAAGACCCTGATGCGGGCACTGCCGGCCGCCGAGGCCCCGGCAGAGCTCCAGGGCAGGCTGGAACTCCTGGCCGGCGAGATTGAGTTTTCTGCCGGGGAACCGGCATCAGCCCCGGATGCGCTGCTGGGCGCGGCTAGGACCCTGGCCGCCCGCGATCCTGGAACCGCCCTGGAAGCGCTCCTCAAGGCAGTCGACGCGCTGTTCATGTCCGGGCAGGACGACGTCCTGCCGTCGGTGGTTGACGTTGCGCGGGTCCCCAGCCGCGATCCTGTCGCGCCGGAGATCGAGTTGCGGCTGGAGCAGCTGACCGGGCTCATCTCGGTGTTCCAGGGCGACTTCGCAGGTGCGGAGGGTCCACTGCGGAACGTGCTGGCCATCGCCTTCCAGCTGGATGAGCCAACCGCGCTGCTGCGGGCCAGCACCGCGGGGATCCTGCTCGGCGATGACGCTGTGGCGTACCGGGCGGCCGAGCGGGCCTGCGCCGTCGCCAGTGCCAGGGACGATCCGGCAACGCTGCCGGACGCCAAGACGGCCATGGGCCTGGCAGACATGACCATGGGACGGTATGACACCGCTGCCAGCCGGCTGCTGGAGGCGGTCCGGCTGGCCCTCGCCGCTGGGCGCACGACCCTGGCAGGTAACAGCCAGGCCTGGCTCGCGGTGATCGCGGGAATGCTGGGGGACGCGACAACATGTCACCTGCGGATGGAGCAGGCTCGCGAAGCGGCACCCCACGGCGATGCCGGCCGGGTGAGGATCCTGGGGGAGTGGGCGGCGGCGGCGCTGGATCTGGCTGCGGGGAAGGCTGCCGAGGCGACCGTGCGCCTGCGGACCATCATCGGGGCTGGCACCGGCCGGGTCCACAGCATCATCCAGATCGCTGCGGCCCCCCTGCTGATTGAGGCGGCCGCACGCTCAGGTGACCGGGCCACCGCAACGGAGGCGCTCGCGCTGTTTCGCGCGTGGGCCGACCAGGCGGTCAACCCGGAGTGGCCTGCACTGGTCGCCAGGTGCGCCGCGCTGCTCGCAGAGCCGGAGGACCAGGCGGAGGAGCACTACCTGCGGGCCCGCCAGTATCACCGGCTGGCCAGCGGCGGCTTCCACTCCGCCTGCACCGACCTGCTGTACGGCCAGTGGCTGCGTCGGCGTCGGCGGCCGGGTGAGGCTCGGGGCGTGCTGCTGGAGGCGATGGAGGCCTTCGAGCGGCTCGGAGCCAGGCAGTGGTCCGACCAGGTGGCAGCGGAGCTGCGGGCCTCCGGGTACCAGGCCGGCAGCAGGGGCGGGGAGGCGGGTGCGCTGGCGGAGCTGTCCGCCCAGCAGGGGCGGATCGCCAGGCTGGTCGCCAGCGGGGCGACCAACCGCGAGATTGCGGACGCGATGTTTCTCAGTACCCGGACCGTCGAGTACCACCTGCGCAACGTGTTCGCCAAGCTGGGGGTCCGTTCCCGGGCGGAGCTGGCGAGGCAGCTGAGCGGCGGGGCCTGAAGCAGCGCCCCAAGCGGTCGAGGGGCAGTTTTTTGTACCGGGAGGTACAAAAAACTGCCCCTATCATGCGATCACGTTGTTTGACCGGTGGCTCTGAGACGGGCTGGCCGCCGGGAGAAGCCCGCGATCACTGGCAGTGGTCCCAGCCGTGGGACAGGACACGCCTTGGCAGGACACGCCCTAGCGCAGGAACGTTCGCACCTGGGAGAGGATCCCCAGATCCGTCAGGTACGTCAGGTGGTTCTCGCACGCGACGTAGTTGTTGGTCGCCCCGCTCAGCCTGGTGCTGGTGTGCGGGATGATCACGCCGTCGCACGGCGAGTACCAGGTGGCGTAGGTCGTAGGTGCTGGGGTCTCATCCCCGGCGGACAGAGTGAGGATGAACGCCGAGCCCGGGTACATCTGCCGGCAGGTTTCGAAGCCGAGGCAGGTGCCGGCGGCGGTGGTCCCGTGGTTGGCTCCGGCCAGCGAGGCCAGGCGCCGCACGTAGGACGTGCCACCCAGTTGCCTGATGTACCAGAGGCTCACCAGGCCGCCCATGGAGTGGTTCACGATGTCGACCTTGGATGCCCCAGTCGTGCGCAGCACGTTCTGCACGAACGCCGAAAGCCCCCGAGCGTTCTGAACATTGTCGCCGTAGGAGTTGTACTCGTACGCATACAGCTCGCTGCTGCTGTATCCGGCGCTGCGGAACACCGACTGGGCGGTGACCCAGTTGGAGGCGCTTCCGGTGTAGCCGTGCACGAACACCACAGGAGTGTGCCCCGTGGCGGCCTGAGCCATGCCCGTCTGGTGCAGGGCCAGTGCGGCCCCGGCGACGACGGTTGCCGCAGCAGCGACGACTCCAACGATCCTTCGCATTCGCATGGATTCTCCTCGATGTTTGAAGGTGGTTGGAGTCTGCTGGTTTGGCTGGTTTGTGGGCATCGGTGGAATCACCAGTCGACACCCTGGTCGCGGCTGCTGGTTCCGGCAGCGGCCAGCCCCAGGCCGATCGGGGCCACAGGCGAGCCCAGGTGCCCGCCCAGGGCCTGGGGGCGGGCCACGCAAACGGGTGGGGCGGGCGCCGAAGGCGCCCGCCCCACCCATCACTCCGCCTGGGTTGGATCCCGGATCGGGACCCCGCCAGAGGACTATCGCTCTTGCTTGGCCAGCTCTTCCAGGTGCTGCCACTGCGCGTCGACATTCGCCTGCGCGAGGTCGATCAGCGCTTGTGCCCGCTCCGGGTTACTCCGGGCCAGGACCGTGAACCGCGTCTCCGACTTCATGAACTCGGACACCGGCACGCTGGGTTTCTTGGAGTCCAGCAGGAACGGCTTGGCACTGACCGCGGGGTCGGGCTGGTAGCGGTACAGCGGCCAGTAGCCGCTGGCCACCGCGTTCTTCTGGTGGCTCATCGACGTCGTCATGTCGATGCCGTGCTCACCACACGTCGAGTACGCGATGATCAGCGATGGCCCGTCCCAGGCCTCCGCCTCTGCGAACGCCCGGACCGTCTGCATCTCGTTGGCGCCGAGCGCAACCTGGGCGACGTAGACCCCACCGTAGGACCGGGCGATCGCGCCAAGGTCCTTCTTCGCGGTGGCCTTGCCAGCCGCAGCGAACTTGGCGACCGCGCCGACCTGGGTGGCCTTGGAGGCCTGGCCCCCGGTGTTCGAGTAGACCTCGGTGTCCAGCACCAGGATGTTGACGTTCTTGCCGGTGGCCAGAGCGTGGTCGAGGCCTCCGAAGCCGATGTCGTAGGCCCAGCCGTCCCCGCCGAGGATCCACACGCTGCGCTTGACCAGCTCGTCGGCGATACTCAGCAGCCGCTGGGCCTCGTGGGCCTGCTCCCCGGTCACCCCCTGGAGGATGGTCTTGAGCGCGGCCACCCGCTCCCGCTGGGCAGTGATGCCGGCCTCGTCGGACTGGTCGGCCTCCAGGAGGCCACTGACCAGTTCGCCGCCGATGAACGACGACAGGTCGGCCACCTGCCTTCGGGCCTCAGCCGCGAGGGTGTCGTGGCCGACCCGCAGGCCAAGCCCGAACTCCGCATTGTCCTCGAACAGCGAGTTGGACCAGGCCGGCCCGCGACCGTCCCGGTTGGTCGTCCACGGGGTCGTCGGCAGGTTGCCGCCGTAGATCGAGGAACATCCGGTGGCGTTCGCCACGACCAGCCGGTCACCGAAGAACTGGCTGAGCAACTTGACGTACGGGGTCTCCCCACAGCCGGCGCAGGCGCCGGAGAACTCGAACAGCGGCTGGAGCAGCTGCGAGCCCTTGACAGTGTTCATGCGCACCGTCGTGCGGTCGATCTCTGGCAGCTGCTCGAAGAACTGGAAGACGTTCCTGGCCCTGCCTGAAGTCGACGAGA
>JAFGOK010000112.1 GCA_016926535.1 Micromonosporaceae bacterium
GATCGTCCGGGTCGAGACGACCGTCCAACTCCGCGAGGCAACGATCGCCGCAGCCAGCGGGGCCGATGTTGTGATCATGGCTGCGGCCCCCAGCGACTTCCGCCCGTCCCATCCCTCGGCGGAGAAGATCAAAAAGCGGCAGGGGGTAGAGCCTCCAGCGCTCCGGCTCGTCGAGAACCCGGACATCGCCGCGGAGATCGGTGCCTCGAAGCGTGAGGGTCAACTGCTGGTGGCCTTCGCCGCGGAGACGGCGGCAACAGAGCAAGCGTTGATCAACGGGCAGGCGAAGCTGCTGGCCAAGCGGGCGGATTTCGTCGTCGTCAACGAGGTTGGGCAGGGCAGGGGGTTCGAAGCGCCGGACAACGCGGCGGTCGTGCTCTGCTCGGACGGATCGCGGATCACCATCAGCCAGCGCTCCAAGACGGATCTCGCCAGGGCTGTTTGGGAACTGGTCATACCAAAAATGCCCAAAATGACGTAAACCGCCCGATGCGATGTGGACCCTGGAGGTCGTAGACTCGCCCAACAAGTGGACAACAGGGCAAGAGCGCCAAGGGGGATGCGGTGGGGCGGCTGTTTACGTCTGAATCGGTGACCGAGGGTCATCCTGACAAGATCGCGGATCAAATCAGTGATGGTGTGCTCGACGCACTGCTTACGCAGGATCCGACCAGCAGGGTCGCAATCGAGACACTGATCACGACAGGGCAGGTGCACGTGGTCGGCGAGGTGACGACCAGTGCCTATGCCGACATTCCGAGTATCGTGCGCGAGACGATCCTCGGTATCGGGTACGACTCCTCGCACAAGGGCTTCGACGGCGCCTCCTGCGGCGTGAACGTCGCCATCGACGCGCAGTCGCCAGACATCGCCCAGGGGGTTGAGCGGGCGCTGGAGGCCCGGGAGGGCGCGGGTGATCCGCTGGACGCTCAGGGCGCCGGCGATCAGGGCCTGATGTTCGGGTTCGCGTGCCGGGAGACCCCGGAGCTCATGCCGCTGCCGATCGCGCTGGCCCACCGCATGGCGGCCAGGCTGGCGGCGGCGCGGAAGGACGGCGTGATGCCCTACCTCCGCCCGGACGGCAAGACTCAGGTGACCATCGAGTACGACGGCTTTCGCCCGGTGCGGGTCGAGACGGTGGTGGTCTCCAGCCAGCACGCGCCGGACATCTCGCTGGAAGCGCTGCTGACTCCGGACGTCCAGGAGCACGTGATCCGCCCGGAGCTCGCCAGCCTCGGCCTGGAGGCCGGCGGGTACCGGCTGCTGGTCAACCCGACCGGCCGGTTCGAGATCGGCGGGCCCATGGGCGATGCCGGCCTGACCGGCAGGAAGATCATTGTCGACACGTACGGTGGCTACGCCCGTCACGGCGGTGGCGCCTTCTCCGGCAAGGATCCGTCGAAGGTGGATCGCTCCGCCGCCTACGCCGTCCGGTGGGTCGCGAAGAACGTCGTCGCTGCCGGCCTGGCCGAGCGCTGCGAGGTTCAGGTGGCGTACGCGATCGGGAAGGCCGCTCCGGTCAGCGTCAGCATCGAGACCTTCGGCACCAGCACCGTGGCGCCGGAGCGGATCGACGCGGCGGTCGCCGAGGTGTTTGACCTCCGCCCGGCCGCGATCATCCGAGATCTTGATCTTTTGCGCCCGATTTACCAGCAGACCTCGGCATACGGGCATTTCGGCCGGGAGCTGCCGGCCTTCACCTGGGAACGCACCAACCGGGTCGCGGAGCTCAAATCCGCCGCTGGCGCATAGGCACGAGTGGGGCGCGTGGCAGCGGAGTCCATCGAGTTCCCCGTGGCACGGGTGAGCGTCGATATTCCGCTGCCCCACCTTGACCGGCCGTTCGACTACCGCGTTCCCGCGAAGTTTGCGGAGACAGCGACCGCTGGGTGCCGGGTCCGCATCCGGTTCGCCGGGCAACTGGTAGACGGGTTCATCCTCGATCGGGTCAGCCAGTCAACCCACCAGGGCAAGCTCCTGCCCCTCGAACGGGTCGTCTCCCCGGAGCCGATCCTCAGCCCGGCCATCGCACGCCTTGCCAGAGCGGTCGCCGATCGCTACGCCGGGACGATGGCGGACGTGCTGCGGCTGGCGGTCCCGCCCCGGCACGCGCGGGTTGAGCGAGAGGCAGGCCAGACCCCTGCGGAGGCCTGGCAGAGTCCTGCGGCAGCGGGCAGTGGCCTGGTGGTGCGCTTGGACGTGCCGGCCGGATGGGGCCGCTACCTCGCTGGAGCGGCCTGGCTGCGGGCGTTGCGCGAGCGTCGACCGGCCCGGGCCGTGTGGTCGGCCCTGCCGGGGGAGGACTGGCCGGTCCGGGTCGCCGAGGCGGTCGCCGCGACGGCCGCTGGCGATCGGGGCAGCGTCGTCATCGTTCCGGACGCGAGAGATCTCGACCGCCTCGACGCGGCCGTCACGGCGGTGCTGGGGTCCGCGGACCACCATGTCGCCCTGTCAGCGGCCCTCGGCCCGGCAGAGCGCTACCGGCGGTTTCTCGCCGCCAGTAGGGGATCCGTCCGGATCGTGCTCGGAACCCGGGCGGCGGCCTTCGCCCCAGTTCGTGATCTCGGGTTGGTTGCCATCTGGGACGACGGGGACGATCTGCACGCCGAGCCGAGAGCCCCGTACCCGCACGCCAGAGCCGTCCTGCTGGCTCGGGCGGAGCTCGCGGGCGCTGCCGCGCTGGTCGCGGGATACGCGAGGACCGCGGAGGGGCAGCAACTGGTCGCGACCGGGTGGGCCTACGACGTGGTCGCACCGAGGGCGACGACCAGGGCACGGGCTCCCCGGGTCGTGCCGGTGGGCGACGACGCCCAGCTGGCCAGGGACGCGGCGGCGGCGTCCGCCAGGCTGCCGACCTCGGCCTGGGCAGCGGCCCGCGAGGCGCTGGCCACCGGGGCACCCGTCTTGATCCAGGTACCCAGGCGGGGATACATCCCAGCCGTCAGCTGCGCCAGGTGCGGTGAACCGGCGCGATGCCAGCACTGCCGGGGACCCTTGGCCCTCTCCTCGGCCACTGCCCCGCCGGCCTGCCGCTGGTGCGCCCGCCCGGCGGCCGCGTACACCTGCCCGTACTGTGGCGCCAGGGCCCTGCGGGCGGCGGTGATCGGGGCGCGCCGCACGGCGGAGGAGCTGGCGCGGGCCTTCCCTGGGGTCCCGGTGCGGACCTCAGGGCGGGATGGCATCCTGGCCACGGTCCCCGCAGCACCGGCGCTCGTCATCACGACGCCGGGAGCCGAGCCGGTCGCGGCCGGAGGGTACGGGGCCATCCTGCTGCTGGACACCTGGGCGATGCTGACCCGGGCGGATCTGCGTGCCGCCGAGGAGGCCCTGCGGCGGTGGCTGGCGGCGGCGGCGCTGGCCAAGCCTGCGAGGGAGGGGGGATCGGTCGTCGTCGTGTGTGACGGTCGGCTGGCGGCCGTCCAGGCGCTGCTGCGGTTCGACCCCGGCTGGTTCGCGGCGAACGAGCTCGCCCAGCGCCGGGAGCTCGGGTTCCCCCCGGCGGTCCGGATGGCGACGGTTACCGGGCCTCCGACCGCGGTCGCGGGACTGCTCGCCGAGGCTCGGCTGCCGGAGTGCGCGGAGTTGCTCGGCCCGGTGGTCGTCGGGCAGGGGTCGGAGCGGATGCTGGTGCGGGTGCCCCGGTCCGCTGGCAAGGATCTGGCGGTCGCCCTGCGCTCGGCCGCTGGCGTGCGCAGCGCCCGCAAGGCGCCCGATCCGGTACGAATCCAGATCGACCCCATCGATCTGGTGTGAGGAGTGCCCCGGGGCCGCCGGGCCGCGCGGCCATGCGTATGCCCGATACGGGCGGATGGTGGCGTTCGATGCTGAGCGAGGTCCTGCGTAGACTCACAGTGAGGCGGGCGCGCCGGCGCTCGTCCGCCGTGGCTGCCGCTGCTGGCGATCGTGGTGAAGGAGCAGTTGGGTGACTGTCTTGCCAGTCCGCCTGTTGGGCGATCCGGTTCTACGCACGCCGGCTGACCCCGTCGTCGATTTCGACAGGGAGTTGCGCCGGCTCGTTGACGACCTGACCACGA
>JAFGOK010000113.1 GCA_016926535.1 Micromonosporaceae bacterium
ACGAAGATCCGCGCCTCCGGGAGCGCCCGGTAGGCCGCATCGACCGCGATGAGATGGTCGAGGTCCTCGTCATCGTCGCCGCGTGCCCCGATGCGCGACCTGGCCTGCTCCGGCGGGATGGCCAGGTAGCAGACGACGGTCGGGGCCGGGAACACGCCAAACGCCCAGCGGACCAGCCGCTCCCGCTGACCGGTCCGGGCTCGGATGCTCGCGTACTGGCAATAGGCGTACCGATCCATCACCGCAACCCGCCGGGACACCATCGAGCAGCCCAGCGCGGAGGCGATCGCCAGCCACCGCAGCACGGCCTCGACCAGCAGCATCCCCCGGCGGCCGAGCAACGCCTCGGCATCGGCCAGCCCGAGTCTGCGGGCCAGGCGGCCGAACCACAGCCGGCCGCCGGCATTGCGCCAGTAGCCCGCGACGACGGCCCGGCTGGCCAGCCAATCAGTCAGCAGCCGGGCCTGGGTCGTCTTCCCGGCACCATCCATGCCGATCAGCGCCACGATCGTTGGCATCGGCCAACGGTATCCCGGGGCCGCAACCTCCGGCGGCCGAAGGGATGGGGATCAGGAGAAGCGCAGCGGCTGGCCGGTACCCTCCAGCACCGACAGCCACAGGTCACCGTCCGGGTCGACCTGGCTACGCCCCCGGGTGATCAGCTGCATCGGCAGGTGGACGTAACGCCCGTGCCACCGGCCGACGACCGTCTCAGTCCGACCAGCCATGGCCGCGTGCACCGCGGCGTGCGCCAGCCGGGAGCAGTACATGCTGTCGTACGGGTCGGCCGGGACACTGCGGATGAGGTAACTGGGGTCGAAGTAGCGCAGGTTGAGTTCCAGGTCCGCCGCCGCGAAGTCATCGAGGATGCGCTTGCGCAGCAGCGACCCGATGTCGCGCAGCCGGACGTTGCCCGAGGCGTCGACGGAGACCGCCTCGCCTGCCAGGTGCTCCTGCCCTGCGCCCTCCGCGAGGACGACGACGGCGTGCCCGTGCTCGGCCACTTTCCGGCGCAGGCAGGCCAGGAAGCCGTGCTCGCCCTCAAGCTCGAACGGCACCTCAGGGATGAGCACGAAGTCGGCGTCCCCCTTGGCCAGCGCCGCGGAGCAGGCGATGAACCCCGAGTGGCGTCCCATGACCTTGACCAGGCCGACCCCGTTCGGGGCGGAGGTCGCCTCGACGTGCGCCGCGTGCACGCTCAGGGCCGCCTGACCGAAGGCGGTCTGGAACCCGAAACTGTGATCGATGTACTGGATATCGTTGTCGATGGTCTTCGGAATGCCGACGACCGCGATGTTGTCGTCCCGCTTCTGGGCGATCTGCGCGATCTGCATCGCCCCGCGCATCGAACCGTCCCCGCCGATGACGAACAACACATCGACGTCCATCCGTTCCAGGCAGTCGACGATCTTCTCTGAATCCTGCCCGCCCCGGGACGTGCCGAGGATCGTGCCCCCCTGCTCATCGATGTCACCGACGAGATCCGGGGTCAATTCCATGACAGGATCGCCGTACTTCGCGATGAACCCGCGGTAACCGTTGCGGAAGCCGATGATCCTCCGGACCCCGTAGTGCAGGTTGAGCTGGAGCACAATGCCCCTGATCACATCGTTGAGCCCTGGACACAGTCCCCCGCAGGTCACGATCCCGACCCTGATCTTGGAGGGGTCGAAATAGATCTTGCGTCGCGGTCCAGCGGGTTCAAAGCCCGGCAGCTGGTCCACGGCGACCCCACGCTCGGTCACCATCGCGAGCGTGTCGTCGAACAGCACCCGGTCGCTCTCGTCCACGTAGTGCTGGGACGTCTGTCGCGCTCCGAGCCTGACGGCGAGGGGAGAATCGATCCGGCAGACCCCAAGCGTTCTGACCTCCAGGTCGGAACTGGTGATCGTCATGAGTGCACCCTCGCAACGTCCGAGACAACAGAGATCGACACGACAGCCTCTCATGCTACGGGAACCCGCCCATCCGGACTCCCTGGAGGCCTGAATCTTGACTGACCCGCCCGACCAGGCACGATAACCCACAGTAATCATCACAGATCGTGGCCGGGGGTCCATAGGATAGACCTCGGTGCCATTTACCTCGTTCATGGGGTGACGTCAAGGGCTCAGTTGCCCTCTCCCTAACCTGGATTGCGTGCCGCAGGCCTCCACTCTGGGACAAGCGGCCATCGATCTCGCGGGAGTCTGAGATTCAGTGAGCGGTACCGTGTTGCTCGTCGGGCTGGGCGTCATCGGGTTCGGCGGGCTCATCAGTGGGGTGCGTCGATGCACCGCAGTCGGACTGATCCTCTCGGCCATCGGAGCGGCCGCCGTCGGGGTCGCGGGGTTCGCGTTCCTCTGCTCCGGCCATCCCGCGGGGGCGGGATTCACCAGCGAGCTGACCGTCAGCCTCGGCGTCGACCAGCTCAGCGGCCTGTTCCTCGGCATGCTCGGTCTCGTGGCCGTCCCAGCACTCGTGTTCTCCATCAGCTACCTGCGCGGGCACCGGGGCGAGCGGGCGATCGCGATGCTGACCTCCCTGTTCCTCCTCGTCCTCGCGCTGGTGCTGTGCGCCCGCGATCCGGTGACCCTTCTCGCCGGGTGGGAACTGATGACGGCGCTGCCGGCCACGATCATCCTCGTCGCGCGCCGCTGCGACGAACTCGCTCGCCGAACGGTCTTCACCTATCTCGCGGTGACCCACCTCGGCGGCGCCGGCACCTGGATCGC
>JAFGOK010000616.1 GCA_016926535.1 Micromonosporaceae bacterium
CTGTCGGCGGCGTTCTCGACCGCCCGCACCATGCTGCGGGCCGCCGAACCGGCCGCCAGCGGCGAGGTGAGCTTCACCCCCGGCTCGACGCTGCCGCCCCCACCGTGCGGGCACCCCGACCTGGTCCTGGCCCGCGCGGTCCGGGCCGGGGTGATCACCGCGGAGGAGGCCGAGCTGATCGGTACCACCCGGCTGGAGGAGACCACGCTGACCGAGTACGCCGAGCGGATCGGGCAGGCCCGCTGGAACCTCTACAAGCGACGCTCGGCCGCTGAGGAGCGCCTGGTCGCCGCGATCCGAGCCGGCGAGTTGAGTGACCTGTGGGCGGAGACGGTCGCGGAGGCCACCGGCACCACCGCACCCGACCCGACAGCCGCGTACCACGGATTCTGACCCCCGGTGAGCTGGGAGTTTTCCAATCCGGCCCCTCGATTTGTAATCCCCTAGTGCGGGGTTCTGCTCTTCCCGCATCCGGTGACCACGCCGACCGGCCCCGCTGGCGGGCGCTGACACCCCGTTCCGGCCACCGACCACCTCGTGAGGAGGACGGCCCACCCCGGTCGGCGTACCAGGTCACCGACTCAACGACCCCGAACCCTCTTTCCGTGCTCCCTCACGCCCCAATGGAGGTACCACCGATGATCCGCATCCACTCCCGCCCTCATGAGCGCGGCGCTCACCAGGGGCGACGCTTGATCGCATGTGTCGCCGTCCCCACCGTGACGGCCGCCGTGGTGCTCCTGGCTCCGGCCACCGCATTCGCTGACCCCAGTACCGCCCCCGGGCTGGCCGCCGACTCGGTCGAGGCCGTGGTCAACAACATCCGGACCTGGCTGGTCGGGATCCTCGTAGCGGTCGCCACCCTGTTCCTGACCGTCGGCGGCCTGCGGTACCTGGCCGCTGGTGGCGATCCCAGCGAGGTGGAGAAGGCCAAGCTCGCGTTGAAGTCCGCCGCGCTCGGTTACGCCCTCGCGATGCTGGCGCCCCTGTTTGTCACCATCGTCGGCACCTGGGTGGAATGATGGGCACCCCACACACGGCGACACGCCGCCGACCTGCCCGAATCCTCGCTGGCCTCGCACTGGGTGGGCTCCTCGTCCTCGCTGGCGCGACCGGCATCGCTCCGGACGCCGGCTGGGCCGATCCGGCACCCGCACCGACCCCAACACCCCAGCCAGCACCAACCCCAACTCCCAATCCCCCGACCACCCCGCAGCCCTCAACGCCGACCCCGGCCCCGACCCCCGATCCTTCGCCACAACCCGAGCCCTCACCGCAGCCAGACACGCCGTCCGAGGACGAGGACCCGGCCTGGTACGACGTGTCCGGGCAGATCAGCAAAGCGATCAGGGAGTTCTTCGCCGACCTGGTCGAAGACAACATCAACTCGGTGCTCCAGACCCTGGGCACGACGCTGCTGACCAGCCCGGACCTGACCGCCGACGAGCGCGTGACGACCGTGTGGACCACCAGCCTGGTGATCACCAATACGGTGGTCGTGCTGTTCATCGTGGCAGCAGGATTCGTCGTCGCCAGCAGGGAGACCCTCCAAACCCGCCACGGCCTCAAACAGGTCCTCCCCCGGCTGGTGGTGGCGGTGGTGGCCTGCAACACCAGCCTGCTGCTGTGCGGCAAGCTACTGTGGGCAACCAACGCGCTGACCGCCGCGATTGCCGGGCAGGGCGTGGACACCGAGGCCGCCGGGGAGGCCATCGCCCAGAGCCTGAAGAACGCCCAACTCGGCAACAACCTCCTACTGACGCTGCTGGCCCTCGCCGTGATCATCACCGTCATCGTCGTGGTGATCACCTTCGTCATGCGGGTGGCGTGCCTGGTCCTGCTCATCGGCTTCGCGCCCCTCGCCCTGGTCTGCCACGCCCTGCCGCAGACCGAAGGGCTGGCCGCCACCTGGTGGCGGGCGATGGGCGCCTGCCTGGGCATCCAGGTGGCACAGGCGGTCATCCTCGTCGCCGCGATCCGGATCTTCTTCACCCCGGCGGGTCCGACCATCCTCGGAGTCCCGGCCAGCAGAGACGGGTTGATGAAGGTCCTGGTCTGCCTGTGCACCTGCTGGATCCTGATCAAGATCCCAGGATGGATGAAGCAGTTCGTCCTCGGCCCCCTCGGCCAGCGACGTGGCAGAGGCCTGCTCAGCCAGGTACTCCACACCTACCTGACCATCAAAACCCTGGGCACGGCCTCCGGGATCCTCAAAGGATCCACCACCGCCCGGCGGGCGACCACCGCAGCCCGCAGCGGCACCCCAAGAACGAAACCAGGCGCGGGAGTCCGGTCAGCACCAGCAGCGGCGGGAGCACGCCCCGGCGGCCGTCGCCGGATCCCTCCGGCCGCCTCCGGCCAGATCCGCTCAGCGCCCACCGGGCCGGCCTTCAGTCACGCCCCAGCCCGCCACGCCCCGCTGCCGCGAGCCGCCGCAACCCGGCCGGCGCCGGGATTCTCCTCCGCCCCGCAACCGGCGGCACCGGGACCGGCCCCGGACAGCTCGCCCGCCCCGGCACGGTTCACGTCCGCCCCCCGTCCCCAACCGGCTCCGCCGCCCCCGCAGCGGGCCCCGAGACGCTGGCCCTCCCCGACCGCTCCGACGTTCTCTCCCGCCCTGCGCGTCCCGCCCACCCCGGCAGCGGGAACCGCCGGACCGGACCGGACACCGTCAGCGAGTCCCAGCCCGCCGACTGGTACGGCGTCCGCCCGTCCCGCCCGCCGCCGTCCCCGCAAGGAGTAGGCCCATGCCCCGCCGCGACACCGAGGCGCCCATGAGGGCAAGAATCCCCTCCGACATCGAGCGCCCCGACACAATCATCTTCGGCCTGAACGCCCGGCAGATCGTCATCCTGACCGTCACCGGGCTGCTCATCTACACCGCCTGGACCGCCCTGGCAACGACCGTGCAGCCGCTGGTCTTCGCCGGCTGCGCCCTGCCGGTCGCCGCTGGGGCGTTCTTCCTGGCCGTCGCCCGCCGCGACGGCCTCCCCCTGGACGCGTGGCTGCTGGCAGCCTGGCGGCACCGGCGCAGCCCGCACCGGCTCGTCCCCGCCGAGGGAATGATCACCCCAGCCCCGGCCTGGGTATCCACGACCCTCGGTCCCGGGGACCGGGTGCCGCTGCCCGCCCCGCTACGACTGCCGGCCCGGGGCATCACCGAGCAGGGCATGGTCGACCTCGGCCCGGACGGGGCGGTCGCCCTCGTCGACGCCTCCACCGTGGCGTTCGGGCTGCGGACGGCCAGCGAGCAGAACGCCCTCATCAGCGGGTTCGCCCGCTGGCTGCACGCCCTCGACGCGCCGACCCAGATCCTGGTCCGCGCCCAGCGGGTCGACCTTGCCGACCTCGCCTGCCGGATCGAGGCCCAGGCACCCGGGCTGCCGCACCCCGCCCTGGAGGACGCCGCCCGGTCCCACGCCGAGTTCCTGGAAAACCTGGCCGGCTCCAGGGAGTTGCTGCGCCGGCAGGTCACCATCGCCGTCAGCGACCCGCGCAGCAGCGAGCACAGCCTGCATCGGGCCACCGAGGCGGTCCGGGCGCTGTCCGCGTGCGAGGTCACGGCGAGGGTCTGCGATCCGGACGCCGCCGCGCAGACCCTCAGCGAGTGTCTGAACCCGGGGACGGCGCCGTCCCGCTCGATGGGCGTTGCGGGGCGGGCCACCGGCCCCGTTCCCATGATCGTCCCCGCTGATACCGAAGGGTGGTGAGCCTCAATGCGGCTGCTCGCTGGCCACCGGACCGTTCCCGACCGCCCGGGGACGATCATGCCCGGCAGTCCCGACGCGGTGGAGGTCGAGGGACGGTTCGTCCGCGTCGGGGACGATCACACCGC
>JAFGOK010000617.1 GCA_016926535.1 Micromonosporaceae bacterium
GACGAACCCAGCGAAGGACTCGCCCCGGTCCTCGCAGCCGATCTGGCCGGCGTCCTCCGCGACCTTGCCGACGACGGGCTGGCCATCCTCCTGGCCGAGCAGCACCTTTCACTCGCCCTCGGTACCGCAGACCAGGTACACGTGCTGCACAACGGCACCATGGTGCTGAGCCAGCGGATCACCGAGTTCACCAGTGGCGACGGCCAGCGGCAGCTGCGGGTGGTGCTGGGCACTGGAGTATCTGGCTGACCTCCTGTGTCGCACTGTTGTCGTACGCTCACGCAAACGATGGACGGTGATGAACAAGGAGCGTTCATGGATACGTCAGAGACCGATGCCATAGCGGCTGACATCGCGCGGGTCCTTGCCGCAATAGCCCAAGCCCAGAGCCAGATCATGGCCACCGCAGAACACGCGGGACAGACCGCTTCCAGAGCGGCAGCCACCGGATTGCAGGGCGTGGCCATCGCCATGAGCGGCATTCGTGATCAGATCAAGGCCATCAATGAAGGCATCGGCAACGCGGCGGGATGCGGCCAGGCCGCAGGCCTCGCCATGCGAAACGTCAACAGTCAGATGAGCCCACAAGAGGCTACGGCGCAGTTCGCGACGGGAGTCGAACAGCTCGATGCGATGCGGGAGGCCGTGTTCTCCGCAGCGCAGCAGGTCAACGCCGCCAAGGGCCGCGTTGAGGCCGTGTTGCGGGGTGGGCAGCCCGGCCCCATGCTGGCCAGACTCGATGGAGTGCGCCAGTCCCTGGTCATGGCCGCCCAACAGGGTGATGTTGCCAAGTCCCGGATCAACGTCACGATCGCGAGGACCGGTCAACTGGGAAACTGAGCGGGGCTGGCGGCAGCACGCCGGCCAGCCCATCACCCCAGTCGGCTGCCAGAACACCAGTGCTGACGGACCCAGCGACCCGACCAACCGGAACCGTGGGCAGCATACCGACGGGGAGACCCACCCGGGTCGGCCCGTATGAGGAACCGCCCGTCAAACGCTCGTATGAGCTGGAAAATGAGGCCGCTGTCATGCTGGCGGGCCGAGGGTACCGAGTCCACCAGAATCCGGCGCCGCAGGAGGTGGCGGATGCGCGGGCACGAACCGGTGAGACTGGCGACCCAGCATCTCGGCCGGACTACCTGGTCGAGGGCAGGGTCTTCGACTGCTATGCCCCCAGGCCATCGACCAGTGTGCGCAGTGTCTGGAACGGGGTGGCCAAGAAGGTGCGGCATCAGCAGACCCAGCGGGTCGTCCTCAACCTGCATGACTGGGACGACGATCCCGAAGCCCTGCGCCAGCAGTTCGCGGCTTGGCCCATCCCAGATCTCAAGGAGGTTCTCGCAGTGATCCCCGACCACAACATCACCCCGATCTGGCACGCGTGAAAGGCTGAAGTTCATGGCACTCGAATACCGGCTCACCCTGGCGGGGCAGATCCCGCTGGCCGACCTCGCAGCCCGGGCGTTCCCCGATCCGGTCGAACGCCCCACCCCGTACGGCGCCATACTGACCCGGGACCTCTACGATCGGTTCGGCTTTGGCGTCAGCATCCTGGGCGAGCGTCACGACATCGTAGAAGCCGAAGCGGACGCCGGACTGTGGGGATGGGACCTGGACGCCTCCGTCGACCTGACCTTCCGGATGGGCAAGGACCCCGACCGCAGAGAATTAGGGGTTCGCAGCATGCTGGAGGCCGTTGGCCGGGTGCTGGAATCGGGTTCGGAGGACGCCGCCTTGACCCTCAACGGTGACCTCCTCCTGCTGACCCGCATGGACGGGGCCGTCAGCAAGCACAACCAGGCAACCTGGTGGAACCACTATCCCTTCACCCCCAGCATCATCGCTGGCTGACGCATCCTGTAGCTGCCGAAATTGCCATACGTGCAGGTCAAGCGGCATGTTTGTACTCGTGTGGCCGGGTGGAGTGGTAGGGAGGCATCCACGGCGGTGTCCTCGGTGGTCTCCGGGGGGAGTATGGCAAGGATCGAGTGGACCCGGGCACGGGCGTATTGCAGGTAGACGCCGATGTCGCAGGCCAGGGCGCTGGTGATGGCGTCCAGGACGGTTGGGCCGTGGTTGCGGACCGAGGCGAGGTAGGACTGGATCAGACACCATCGGTTGAGGGGCTGGTCGGTCTGCCAGTATCCGGAGTCGGCCTGTCGATCTGGAAACCGACCCGCGCGCGGTCCTCCGCGATCTCGATACTCTGGTTCACCGTGCCGTTGCGGCGGGATCTCGATGAGATACAGAGCCGGCACTCGACGCTACCATGATCATCACGTGCCGCTGGTGGCACGATGGGCAGGTGGGGGCGATGACACGACGCAGCTCGGGATTGATCGGTCTCTGGGTCGCTACCCAGCAGCAGCGACAGCGGGAACAGGAGGCCCAATACCGCCACCAGATCGCCCAACAGCGGGAACGGGAACAGCTGCACCGGCAGGCGCAGCGGGCCGCAGCCCGCGACGAACGGGCGGCGCTCGCGGCGTACCAGCAGGCTCGCTTGGCCGAGGCGCAGGCACGCACAGCCGAACTGGAACGGCAGGTCACCATCGCCTGCGACGTCCTGCGGTCGGTCACCTGCACCCCGGCGTTCACCGCCGACCGACTCCGCGATCGTGCCCCGATCCCACCGTTCTCTCCAGGCCGTGCGGCGGTACCGGTGCCCATGCCCGACCCGCGTCGCTACCAGGTCTCGGCACCGACCGCCTGGCAGTCACTGGCCCCGGGCGCCCGCCGCCAGTACGACGAGCAGGTCGCCCACGCCCGGGCCCGTTTCGAGCAGGACTGCCGCGCCGCCCGCGCCGCCGAGCAGCAGCGCCAACGGTGGCTGGCAGAACATCACCAGCGCTACCAGGCGTGGGTCGCCCGACGCCACCGGGAGCAGGCCGAGCGGGACGCCGCGGTCGAGGACCTGGTACGGCGCCTGGTCCAGAGGCAGGACCAGGCGGTGCAGGAGTACTTCACCGCCGCGCTGTACGCCACGCCATGGCCGGATGGGTTCACACGGCGGGCGCGGGTGGCCTGGGACGCCGCAGCGCGGCAACTGGTCGTGGACTGGCAACTACCGCCGCTGGACGTCGTGCCCGCGGTGGCGCGGGCGCGGTACTTCAAGGTCCGCGACGAGACGACGGAGATGGCCCGTCCGGTCGCCGAACGCCGGGCGCTTTACCGGGACGTGCTGGCCCAGTGCGCGTTGCGGGTGCTGGCCGAACTGTACCGTGCCGACGTCCATCACGTGCTGGACTCGGTGGCCCTCAACGGCATGGTCGACATCGTGGACCCGGCTACCGGGATCCCAGCCCTGCGCTACCTGGTGACCGTGATGGCCCACCGGGCCGAGTTTGAAGTCATCTCGCTGGACCAGGTCGAAGCGGTCACTTGCCTGGAACACCTGCGCGGTCAACTATCAGCGCGCCCAGACCAGCTCCTCGCGGTACGCCCGGCCCGACTCCCCGAACAGGTCGGCGGCCAGATCGTCGACCAGCACACCGACGAAGCCCCGGACCTGTTCCAGATGGACCCGATCGAGTTCGAACAGCTCATCGCGGCGCTGTTCCAGGCCCGCGGTTTCGCGGTGCTGACCACCGAACGCAGCGGCGACGGCGGCGTCGACGTCATCGCCGAAGACCCCGATCCGATTACCGGGGGCGAGATCATTGTCCAGGTCAAGCGGTACCGAAACACTGTATCGCCCAACGCTGTCCGCGACCTCTACGGTGTGGTCACTCACCGGGGCGCCACCAAAGGCATTCTGATCACCACGTCCGGGTTCGGTCCCGGCGCCCACGAGTTCGCCCAACACAAACCACTCACCCTGATCAGCGGGCCTGAGCTGGTCGACCTTCTCACCCGCCATGGCCTGTCGGGATACCTCGGCCCCGCCTCCACCTGAGACCGGCCGACGACAACACGACCGGATGACCGTCGCTCCGAGGAACCCGAGCACCCGAACCGGGGCATCGCCGGTAATTGTCGTCCGTAAATGCCCGATATGCATTTCCTTGGCGATGTTGGACTGATAGTCAGCGTGCTCGGATCGTCGCACCAACGGGTCACCGCCGGCCAGTTCGGCGGGCAGCACCCGCTCGATGGCGTTCGATACCTCGTTGGCTGCCGGGGCCCTCGCCGTGATGACCTCAGTCACCTGATCGCCACCCTCTCGGGTGGGTATGTGGATGTGCGGCCGAAGAACGATCGTATGTGAAGACAACGGTTCCGTAACCTCCACCGCGCGTGACGATGCCGGCGGTGCGGTGGGCAGACCGAGGCTGCTGGAAGACCGGTGATCGGTGCTGCTCGTGGGGGCCAGGCCATGTTGGACAATCCCGAACAGGTGGGCGGCGGAGGTGGTGGATTCGTCGAAGCCGAGGAGGTCCTTGCCGTGCTGGCCTGCGGTTCGGCTACCTGCGGGCGTTCGAACAAGATCCCCAATTCCGATCAGGATGAGGTGCTGCTTGAACGTCGTCGAATTCAGGAAGGCCGGGTCGGATGTGATAGGAGGAACTGTTACGAGTCCGGGGGCGGTGGGAAAGCAACGCCGGGCGAGGGCGTTAGCTATGTCCTCCCGGTTGGCGTGCAGCTTCACCTCTTTACCTCGCAGGAGACCTTCGCCCCAGCGGACACCCCTGACTGATCTGCCGTCACCACCCACCACTGTGCCGGTGTGCTCGGCAAACGAGTAACAAGAGCGGCTTGTTTGTGAACACAATTCACGAGCAAATTGCAATTGGATGATGTATCCTCCTCGTGTGCGGGAGGCGACAGTGACGGCGGCGGAGATCGCTCGTCTGGCGGGAGTCGGTCGAGCGGCGGTCAGCAACTGGCGCAAGCGCCATGCCGACTTTCCAGCTCCGACCGGGGGGACCGCCGCGAGTCCGCGGTTCGACCTCGCCCAGATCGAGCACTGGCTATGGCGGGAAGGCAAACTCGTCGAGCGATCCGTGGAGGAGCGGGCCTGGTCGCATCTTGTCGCCTCAGATTCCGATCTCACCGCCGGGCTTGCGACCGTCGGTGAGGCGCTGGCGCGGAATGCCGCCTGCGCGCCGCCGATTGCCGAACTGGTCGCCGAGCGCGGTGCCGCCGGGGCTTTCGACGCCCTGCTGCGTCGTCTCGTCCATGCGCGGGGTCAGCGGTCGCACACTGCGGATTCCCTGGCGGACCTGATGGTTGGCGTCGCGGAGGTCGGGGGAAAGACCGTCCTCGACCCAGCGTGCGGGCTTGGTGCCCTGTTGCGGGCCGCCATCAGGGCCGGCAGTGTCACCGTGTACGGGCAGGATATCGACGCCGGCGCGGCGCGGTTGGCAGCTGCCTGGCTGGCGTTACACGACGTATGTGGCGGCGAAGTGAGGGCCGCCGATACGCTGCGGGCTGACGCGTTTGCCGGGCTGGTCGTCGACGCGGTCGTGTCGTGCCCGCCATTCGGCGACACCAACTGGGGCCATGAGGAGCTTGGCTACGACTCCCGGTGGGAATACGGTCTGCCTCCGAGGACCGAGCCCGAGTTGGCGTGGGTGCAGCATGCCCTGGCCCATGTGCGGCCCGGCGGCCTGGTTGTCGTGTCGATGCCCCCGGCTGCGGCGAGCCGGCGGGCAGGCCGGCGGATTCGATCTGAGCTCTTGCGGCGTGGAGCGCTGCGGGCGGTCGTCGCCCTGCCGGCGAGGGCTGCGGCGCCGAGGTCCGGTCCGCTGCACCTGTGGGTGCTGCGACGGCCGGTCCAGGCTGAGTCGCCCGTCCTCCGAGTGCTTCTGATCGATACTGCCGACACCGTAGACGCCCTCGACAGCACCGATAGCACAGACCAAGTAGACAGCGTTGATGACATGATCGTGGCGGCGCTGCGGGCGTTTTTGCGGCCCGGCGAGGCCGAGCCCGGTGAGCCAGCCATCGGTCGGGCCGTACCGATCGTCGAACTGCTCGACCAGGAGGTCGATCTGGCGCCCGCCCGAAGACTGCCGTTCGCGACTCCCCGCGACCACGCGAACGCGTTCGTCACCACCTGCCAGCAGTTCCAAGAGTTGCTGGGTCGGTTGCCCGAGTTGATGCCAGAGCTCACCGCAACCGCCGACCGACCACATCCGTCCATGATCTCCATCGGCGAGATGGTCAAGATCGGTGCGTTGTCGGTCTTGACGGACGTTCCGGCGTGGCCCGGCGATGTCCGGGTGCCGAGGGCGGGGCGGCGACCGACGGTGGAGGTGGTCGGCGAGCCCGTCCCTGGGGCTGACGCCGATCATTTCCTGCTCCGATCCGACCCGGAGGTCTTGGATCCGTGGTTCCTGGCCGGCCAGCTTCGATCGTCGGGAAACGAGCGCCAGGTGGCCAGTGTTTCCGGTTCCTTCCGGCTCGACGTGCGTCGTGCCCGGATCCCGCGGCTGCCGTTGCCGGAGCAGCGCCGCCTGGGCGCGGTCTTTCGCCAGCTCCATGACCTCGACGTCGCCCTGAAGCGGGGGTTTTCGCTGGGCGAGGACCTCGTTCGCTCTGCGGTGGACGGGCTGGTCACGGGGGGATTGCACTGTGCTCAGGAAACCGCCCAGCCGGGCGATTGACGGACATTACCCAGGAGGGGGAGCCCGGTCAGATCCAATGTGTGGTGAGGTCAAAAACTGACTGCGACGTATCGATCACATATAGATCATCACATCATTCGTCACATATCAGGAGGCGTGGCGCGTTGAGCGCAACGATGGAGATCCCTACGCACGGCGCCCTCGTAGCCGTCCGCGGTCAGCGCTGGGTCGTCAGCGACGTCAGCCCCGGCCGGCACGGCAACCTGGTGAGCCTGCAGAGCGTCGAAGACAGC
>JAFGOK010000114.1 GCA_016926535.1 Micromonosporaceae bacterium
GAACCGTCCACGAGCAGTCCAGTGGCCAGGGGGGCATGGCGGCGGGCGGCGCAGCCGAGGGCGGTGCAGCGGCGGGTTGGACTCCGCGTACCCACAGGACTCCGCGCAGTCTGCATCACTGATAGTGGATCGTCGACGTCTGAGCCCACCAGCGACCATCGCCTCGCACGCAGGGCGGTACCCGCCCCGCAGAGCCCGCTGCGAAATACCGACCTGAACGATCCATTCAAGCTCGAACCAGACATGCTGGCTCGAATAAGGCATACTGTCGCATCACGACGGCCTCATCCTCAACGCCGCCGAGGGACGCCGCCGAGGGACGCCGACACTCACTCGCCGGGCATGACCACTGATGCCGGCCCCTTGGAATAGGTCATTCTAGAGGGCGAGAATCCGCTCAAGGAAACCGCGGTAGTCGCGGAGCGCGACCCGCAGGGACTCGGTGTCCGGGGTCCCGGTTGTCCTTCTCGGGTCAAGGGCCTCGTGCTGGCTGCGCAGGGCCTCGGCCAGCCCGTCGACCGCATCGTTGATCACGGCGGTCGCTTCCGTGACAGCACCGGCCGGGTCGTCGATGAAGAGCGGTAGCACCGTTGCGAAGCGGGCTCGGAAGGTCGCGCGATCCTCCTCGCTCCACAGCGAGATCGGTGATGCCGTGACGTCCCCAGGTCGCATCGAGTTGCCTCCGGTGGCCTCGTCCAGTTCCCTGACTGTGAGACTTGCCTCGTCGTCGCCCGCTGTTTCCTCGGGCGCAGCGGGCACATCCCCGGCATCGGCTTCCTCATCGTCTGCGACGTCGGCCGGTTCGGCTTCCTCTCCCTCCGCTTCTGCGACGACCTCCGCTTCTGCGACGACCTCCGCTTCTGCGACGACCTCCGCCTCAGAGGGCGGCGCTCCCATGACCTGGGTTGCCTCGGCATCGATCGGAGCCGTCTCGGCATCGATCGGGGCCGTTTCGACGGCCGCCGTCGGCTCGTCTCCGGAGGGCTGCTGGGAAGCCTGGGTAAGGTCGAGGACTGCCGTCGCCTGCTCGTCGTCGCTTGGCGCAGGCTCGCCCCCGAGACCAGGAGCGCTGGGGCCCCGCTGCCCTGGAACGTCGGGGAGCCTCATCGCCCAGGGCCTGCTCGGCGGAGTCATGCTGGGATAGGTCATCGTCGTCTCCATCCGCTCTGCCCAAGGATGTCGCCACCCGGAACGTACTCCCGATCGATCCGTCCGAACAGTCCTCTGATACGCCGTTCCGCCCGGCAGTTCGGGGGACAGCGCCCGGCGCTCGGCGGGCACGCCACCGGTTGCGCCGGACCTGAGACCGGTACGGAAGAATAGGGGATCGTGACCGAGCAGCTTGACCCAGCCATCGCGGCCCGACTTCGCCGCAACGAATCGGGGCTGTTCCCCGTCGTCGTCCAGGAACGCGGAACGGGCATCGTGCTGATGCTCGCCTGGATGAACGATGAGGCCCTGCACCGCACCCTGACCACCGGTCGGGCGACCTACTGGTCGAGGAGCCGTGGCCAGTATTGGGTCAAGGGCGAGACCTCCGGGCACCACCAGTTCGTGCAGGCGGCGGCGCTTGACTGTGACCGAGACGCCCTGCTGCTGACTGTCGATCAGACCGGGCCGGCCTGTCACACAGGAACGCATTCCTGCTTTTCGGACGTGCTCCCGGTCACCGTCGTGCAGGACCAGACCCGCCAGGCTGAGGGGGACCCGCGATGACGACCGGTGCCAGCCGGCCAGACGAAGCGACCTTCCGGGCGATGGCGCGCCATCGCAGGGTGGTCCCGGTGGTGCGTCGCCTGCTCGCCGATGCGGAGACTCCGGTGGGGGTGTACCGCAAGCTCGCGGGTGGGCCGGGGACCTTCTTGCTGGAGTCGGCAGAACACGGGGCCGGGGCCGCGCGGGCCGTGTGGTCACGCTACTCGTTCATCGGGGTGCGGAGCGCTGCGACCCTCACGGAACGCGATGGTCGGGCGGTGTGGCTCGGACCCCCGCCGGCAGGGGTGCCCGCTGGCGGCGGCGACCCAGCACAGACGTTGCGGGACACCGTCGCTGCCCTGACGGAGTCGGACGTGGAACTCGTGGAACTCGGACTGCCGCCGCTGTCGGGTGGCCTGGTCGGATTCCTCTCGTACGACATCGTCCGCCGATTCGAGCGACTTCCCGCGCTCGCCGCGGATGATCTTCGGCAGCCGGAGCTCGGCATGATGCTCGCGACGGATCTGGTCGCGCTCGACCACCACGAGGGTACCGCCCTGCTCATCGCCAATGCGATCCTGCCAGGCCCCGGAGCCGACGAGGCGACGGTGCTGTCCGCGTACCACCAGGCGATCGGGCGGCTTGACGCCATGACGACGGCCCTGTCCAGACCGACTCCGCCCATGGTCGCCACGATCGAGGCGGTCGGGAGGCCCTTCGCGAACGTGACGTCTCGTACCCCGGAAGGCCAGTACGGCAAGTCCGTCGAGATCGCGAAGGAGGCCATCCGGGCGGGTGAGTGCTTTCAGATCGTTCTGGCGCAGCGGTTCGAGCGCCCGACGACCGCTGATCCGCTCGATGTGTACCGCGTGCTGCGGACCACCAATCCCAGCCCGTACATGTACCTGCTCCGGTTCGAGGGGTTCGACGTCGTCGGGTCCTCCCCGGAGGTCCACGTCAAGGTGACGGTCGAACCCGACGGGACGCGCCGGGCGCTGCTGCACCCCATTGCCGGCACCCGCTGGCGTGGGGCGACTCCGGAGGAGGACGCGGCGCTGGCCGCAGACCTCATCGCCGATCCGAAGGAACGTTCGGAGCACGTCATGCTGGTCGACCTGGCTAGGAACGATCTGGGGCGGGTGTGCCGGCCCGGCACGGTGATGGTGCCGGAGTTCATGACAGTGGAGCGGTACAGCCATGTCATGCACATCGTCTCGACGGTGGTCGGCGAGTTGCGGGCGGATCAGTCGGCGTTCGGGACCCTTGCCGCGACCTTCCCTGCGGGGACCCTGTCCGGGGCGCCGAAAGTGCGCGCGATGGAGATCATCGATGAGCTGGAGCCCACCAGGCGCGGGCTCTATGGCGGGGTCATCGGCTATTTCGGGTTCGGGGGGGACATGGACACCGCCATCGCCATCCGCACCGCGCTGCTTCGGGACGGCACGGCATACGTCCAGGCCGGAGCGGGCATCGTCGCGGATTCGGACCCAGTGGCCGAGGACCGGGAGACCCGGAACAAGGCGGCGGCGGTCCTGACGGCGGTCGCGGCAGCCGAGGGCCTTCAGCCAGCCCGGTGAGCGGCCACCGATCGGCCCGGTGAGGGGTCTGTGATCGGCCCGGTGAGGTTCGCCCAGTCGACCATTATGCCGTGCCGGTACGGATGTTCTGGCCGCACCCCGGATCCATGCCCAGGTGACAGGCGGCCTAGCATCGCTCGCATGACAGCCGCAGAGGACGGTCCGCCAGTTACCGCGACCGGGCAGGTGCTTGGGGAGATCCTCGCGGGGGTCCGCGAGGATGTCGCGGCGCGCCAGGCGTTGGTTCCGCTTGAGGCGATCAGAGAACGCGCCATGGCAGCTCCGAAACCCCGCGACGCGTACGCGGCCCTGCGTACCGGTGGCGTCGGCGTGATCGCGGAGGTGAAGCGGTCTTCCCCGTCCAAGGGGCAAATCGCCGACATTCCAGATCCAGCGGATCTCGCAAGGGAGTACGCCGCTGGTGGAGCCCGTTGTATCAGCGTGCTCACAGAGGGACGCTGGTTTGGTGGGAGTCTTGACGACCTTGTAGCCGTTCGTGCTGCTGTGGACGTTCCGCTCCTGCGCAAGGACTTCATCGTTTCCAGCTACCAGGTCCATGAGGCTCGGGCCTTTGGAGCGGACCTCGTTCTGCTCATCGTCGCGGCTCTCGATCAGAACGTGCTGTGCGGTCTGCTCGACCGGATCGAGAGTCTCGGTATGACGGCGCTGGTCGAGGTGCACACCGTCGAGGAGGCGGATCGGGCGCTGGAGGCCGGAGCGAGGGTGATCGGCGTTAACGCGAGAAACCTTCATACGCTGGAGGTGGATCGGTCCGTGTTCGAGCGAATCGCCCCGGGACTTCCGAACAATGTTGTCAAGATCGCAGAGTCGGGAGTCCGCGGCACGCACGATCTGATCCGGTACGCCTCGGTGGGAGCGGACGCGGTGCTGGTCGGAGAGGGACTAGTGACCAAGAAGAGCCCGCGGGACGCCGTCGCGGAGCTGGTGACCGCGGGGAGCCATCCGGCGACGCCGAGGCCGGTCCGATGAGCGCCCAAGGCGATTGGGAGCACCGTCTCGGGCATTTCGGGCGGTACGGCGGGAGATTCGTGCCAGAGGCCCTGATCGCCGCCCTCGACCAGCTCGACGAGGCCTACCGCAAGGCGAGCGGTGACCCGGCGTTCACCGAAGAGTTCGGTCGGCTGCTTCGGGAGTACGCCAACTGCCCCTCACCGCTGTACCTCGCTGAGCGCCTCTCGGCACGGGCAGGCGCGAGGATCCTGCTCAAGCGTGAGGACCTCAACCACACTGGCGCGCACAAGGTCCGCAACGTCCTCGGTCAAGCCTTGCTCACCAAGCGGATGGGCAAGCCGAGGATCATCGCCGAGACCGGTGCGGGCCAGCACGGCGTCGCCAGCGCCACCGCAGCGGCCCTGTTCGACCTCGAATGCGTCGTGTACATGGGCGAGGAGGATACTCGCAGGCAGGCACTCAATGTGACGCGGATGGAGTTGCTCGGAGCCAGGGTCATCTCGGTGACGACCGGTTCCAGGACGCTCAAGGACGCCATCAACGAGGCCCTGCGGGACTGGGTCACCAATGTGGACACGACGCACTACCTGCTCGGCACAGCCGCGGGTCCCCACCCCTTCCCGACGATGGTGCGCCAGTTTGTCTCCGGAATCGGGGTCGAGGCCCGCCAGCAGTGCCTGGCAGCGATCGGAGGGCTCCCGGACGCCGTGTGTGCCTGTGTCGGCGGTGGCTCGAACGCCATCGGTGCCTTCCACGCCTTCATCCCTGACCCAGGAGTGCGGCTGTTCGGCTTCGAAGCCGGGGGAGAGGGCGTCGAGACCGGCCGGCACGCGGCCAGCATCACCGGCGGGGCGGTCGGAGTGCTCCACGGAGCGCGGACCTACCTGCTCCAGGACGCCGACGGGCAGACGATCGAGTCCCACTCGATCTCGGCTGGCCTGGACTACCCTGCGGTCGGCCCAGAGCACGCTCTGCTGAACGACCAGGGTAGGGCGGCGTACGAGCCAGTGACGGACGCCGAGGCGATGGAAGCATTCGGGCTGCTGTGCCGCACCGAGGGGATCATCCCCGCGATCGAGAGCTCTCATGCGGTCGCGGGCGCCCTGCGGATCGTCCCGAGACTCGCGGAGGAACTGGGAAGGGAACCGACAATCGTGATCTGTCTTTCCGGGCGCGGGGACAAGGACGTCGACACCGCCGGCCGGTACTTCGGGATGCTGTCGTGAACCCGCTCGCGGCAGTGCGGACGGCGGTCGCTTTCGAGAAGGCTCGGGCGGCCGGGCGAGCGGCTCTCGTGGGGTACCTACCAGCGGGTTTCCCGACCGTCGATGGGGCCACAACGGCGATCCGCACCATGATTGACGCCGGTGCTGACATCGTCGAGGTCGGGTTCCCGTATTCCGACCCGGTCATGGACGGGCCGGTCATCCAGAGGGCGACCGAGGCCGCCCTCGCCGGGGGCATTCACCTGGCAGACCTGATGCGGACGGTTGAGGCGGTCAGCACCGCTGGCGCACCGGTTCTGGTCATGACGTACTGGAATCCAGTCGAGCGGTACGGGGTCGCGCGGTTTGCCCGCGATCTCGCCAACGCCGGGGGCGCCGGGCTGATCACGCCTGATCTGATCCCGGACGAGGCCGACGAATGGCTCGCGGCCTCGGACGACCACGAACTCGACCGGGTGTTCCTGGTCGCGCCGTCCTCCGGGCAGCAGCGGATGGCCATGACCGCCCAGGCCTGCCGGGGGTTCGTCTACGCCGCGAGCGTCATGGGAGTCACCGGGGCTAGGGCGACAGTGTCCGACGCGGCCCCGGTCCTTGTCGAGCAGGTCCGCTCGCTCTGTGACCAGCCCGTTGCCGTTGGCCTTGGCGTGACCAACGGCGAGCAGGCAGCGCAGGTCGCGGCCTACGCCGACGGGGTCATCGTCGGCAGTGCCCTGGTGCGCTGCCTGCTGGACGCGCCGGATCTCAGCAGCGGCCTCACGGCGTTGGGCGCCCTCTCACGGGATCTCGCCGCCGGGGTTGCCGCCCGATGATCTTCATCCGGTGGAGGTCACCCTCGCTCGGTGGAGGTCACTCACCAGGCGGACTTCATCCCACGCAGCCGGTTTCACCGGTTGTGTGACCCCGGACTGTGTTCCGGACCGGGTGCCGGATCCGGATCCAGGGATCCCGGCGGTCTCGGCCGCGGTGCTGGCTGATGCGGGCGGGGCCGCTGTGGCGGACAGCGGAGCGGATACTGTATCCGGCTGGTCCATCTTCGGGCGGCCCTTGGTGTACAGCCAGGTCGTGAAGACCTCGTCGAGATCCCGCCCCGAGATGCTCTCCGCGAGCTTCTGGAATTGCGCGATCGTGCCGACCCCGCCGGACTTGAGCTGGTACCAGCGACGCATGGTCGTCCTGAAGGCTTGCTCCCCGACCGCGACCCGGACCTGGTGCAGTGCCATGGCACCCCGGTCGTACACGGCCGGGTGAAACAGGTTTTCCGGTCCTGGATCACCGGGCGGAACCTGCCAGAAGGCGCTGGTTTCTGGCTCCCAGGCATAGGTGTAATCGAAGAACTCCTGCGCTGTGCCCTGCCCTTGAGCCTCGGCCCACATCCACTCCATGTACGTCGCGAAACCCTCGTTGAGCCAGATGTCACGCCAGCGAGCGACGGAGACAGCGTTGCCATACCACTGGTGGGCTAGCTCGTGGACGATGACGTAGGTGCTCTCACCCCGGGCCCAGAAGCCGGAACTGTATACCGGCCTGGTGGCGGTCTCCATCGCAAACCTGATCGTCTCGGGTGGGGCGACGACCCCTCCCTGGGTCTCGAAGGGGTAGGGACCGAGGATGCCGCTCTCCCACGCCACGATTTCTGCCGTCCGGTCGATACTGGCCCGCGCGGCCTCCTCGCTGGTGCCGAGGGCGGTACTGAACGCGTTGATGACCAGCTGGCCGTTTGGTGCGGTGCTGGTGACCAGGTCGTACTGGCCGGCGACGAACAGTGCCAGGTAGGTCGAGATCGGCGAGATGGTTCGCCAGGACCAGCGGGTCCAGCCCGGGGATTCCGGCCTGGGCCGGTCCACGGGGAAGCCGTTGCTGATCACTTCGACCCCGTCCGGGACGAGGGCGGAAACGGAGAACGTCGCCTTGTCGGTGGGATGGTCGTTGCTGGGGAACCACCACCACGCGACCTCAGGCTCGCCGAGTGCGAAGGCCCCGTCGGCGGTGCGCCGCCACGCTGTGACGCCGTTGTGGGCAACGGTTGAAGGAACGCCGGCGTATCGGACGGTAACGGTGAAATGCCGTCCCTGGGGGATCGGTCGGTTCGGGATGACGACCAGCTCGTGTGATCCAGCCCGGGTGAACGTCGCAGGCTTGCCATCGACCTGCACCATTGCAACATCGAGCAGGAAATCCAGGTTGAACCTTGAAAGGCTGTGGCTGGCTCGGGCGCTGATCGTGGTGATTCCCGTGAGTTTATCGGTTTCGGGATCGTAGGTGAGGCGGATGTCGTAGTGATCGACGTCGTATCCGCCGTTGCCGTATTCGGGAAAGTAGGAGTCACCGATGCCGGCGCTCCCAGGTCGCGGCTTCGTGAACTTCCCATGGTTCGCGCCCGGCCAGTTGGCTGCGGCGTCGAGCAGGCCAGAGGCGGTGGGAGCGGTCCGTTCTGGTGCCGCCGCCGCGGGCGTCGCCGCGAGCGCGAGGGTGGTGCCGATGGTGAGGACCGCCGTGAGAGCCCTGGTCAAGGTGGTGGTTCGCAGCAAGAAGAGTCGTCGCACGCGTAAGTCCCCCTCACGAGAGCAGGCCGCCCGCACGGGCGGCCATGAGTCGAGACACTATCGAACGTGGACTGACAAATGTCAATGAATGATCAAGGATTATCCCCGGGCGCCTTTCGTTTCGATGGCGTGGGCTGCGGTGACGCGAATTGCCGGTGGAAGCGAGCTCCCTTCCGTTTCACGATCGGCGAGACCTGGCCGGGCGGGGCAGGATGCGCTGCGACCGTATGGCAACGCTGTGGCACCGCAACGGTCACCTCGATGCGGCAGGGTAGGGAGTGAACCGGTAACGGCGTGAAGGTCGCAATACGCGAAGCGACTGTGTGATCGAACGTCGCTATGGCCCAACAATGGGAGGACATGGATATTTCTGAGCGTTGATATCCAGGTCCTGGACGATCGTGAAGACGATGACTGTCAGAACGAACGTCCGTGCGGTACGGGAGTCCTCGTCAGGGTGGCGAGGGCTCCCGCGTTGTGTGGGGCGAGCCACCTGACCGCCCCGGCGCGGGCTTCAGCATCTGCGACTGGCCATGATCTTCTCATGCACTTGCCGAGACCATGGCCCAGGCCGTGGCCGTTGTGGGCAACCGATCAAGGGCTCACCTGAATCACGGTGAGCGGGGTGTCACGGGCCACGGTGGGATTCGTCCGAGTACGGTTCTTGCACGCGATGATGGCTGCTATGCCGCAGTCCCGTCGACCTGCGCAAGTGAGGGGAAATCCGTTGTCTCGATTACCGCCGTATGGTCGACTTCGCGGATGGATATGGAGATCCGACCGCGAGTACCTGAGGATGACCGCGCTGTCGAGGCGCTGCTGACCGAGGCGTTCACCGAAGAGGATTGCGATCGCTTAATCAGCCTGCTTCGGGCATCTCCGGGCTATGTTCCAGGTCTTGACCTGGTCGCGGTTGACCGAGGTCACGGCGAAGGCGACGGGAGTGGTCGCGGCGACGGCGACGAGGTCATCGGCCAGGTCATTCTGACCCGGGTGCCCCTGCGCTGTCCGGATGGGACAAAGCGCCAGGTGCTGTGCCTCGGGCCGATCGCGGTCCGGCCGGACCGCCAGGGGCAAGGGATCGGCCGCGCACTCATCGAGCGGGCGCTGCACCTCGCCGACCAGCAGGGGGAACCGTTCGTACTTCTGGAGGGAGACCCCAAGCTGTACGGCCGTTTCGGTTTCACCGCGGCGGCCGATCGCGGCTTGCTGTCGCCCTCCCCGACCATCCCCGATCGGGCGTTCCAGGTCCGACCGCTCTCGGCAGATGATCTGTCGCTGCGTGGGCAGGTCGACTATCCAGTGTCGTTCTGGGCCGCCTGCGGGGCTGGGATCCCCGAGCCGGTGGAGGCCGACGGGCCGTTCCACATCCCGTGGCTGTACCAGCTGGCTCGGTACTGCGGCTGGGTCGAGGCGCTCGCCGTTGACGCGGACCTCCGGACACCGGTTCCAGCCTGCCCGGGATGGGACGTCGGGGATGTTCTGGTCCACCTCGGCGTGGTGCATCGGCGGGCCCTGGGATGGATCCGGGACGGGCATCGCCCGGCCGATGGCCTTGCCGGTCCGGAGGACGGAGACCAGCGGGCATGGTTCGCCACCGGGTGGCGGGAGCTCTACGCGGCGCTTGCAGCCGACCCACCGAGTACGCCAGCTGCGACCTGGTCTCCCTGGGACGACACCAATGGCTTCTGGCGCCGTCGGATGGTCCACGAGATCGTGATCCATGCTCATGACGTGCTGTCTGCCCTCGATGCCGATCCTGCTTGGGGGGTTCCTCGCGACATCGCGCTGGACGGGATCGACGAGGCACTGCGCCTGTTTCTCGCCACCCGGCTCGGAGGGCATGCGGTCGGTGCTCGTGCGTTGGTCTGTATCGAGGCTGGCGGACGTGCCTGGAGCGTCGCGACCCACCAGGGTCGGATCGAGGTCAACAGCCTTTGGCGCCCGCTGGAGCCGCAGGCCCGGATCAGTGGCGGCCCTGCCGAGGTCTATGCGTGGCTGTGGGGGCGGGGGAGCGCCGTAACGATCGCTGGCGACCGTTCGGCAATTGATGACCTGCGACGCAATCTCGCCGCGGCTCTGTGACGGGCGACGGAGACGGCTGGTCCGTTCGGAACATGGGCTGTGCCGATCACCCTGATGGAATGATCGGCACAGCGACGGCGTGGCCGTGCGGTGTGACGGGAAAGCCGGTCAGCCCTGGGCGGTGCCCGCTGCTTCACTGATCAGCTCGTCGAACAGCGTGGCATAACGCAGGAGATGGGTGTCGCCAACGAAGTGTTCCCGGATGTGCGCGTGAGCCGCCTGGCCAAGACGCCTGGTTTTGGCCGGATTGTCCAGCAGGCGGCGGACCGCTGTTCCGAACGCCTCCAGGTCGAGCGGGTCTGGCAACAGGACGCCGGTGCCGTCCGCCACCTGGTCCAGGATGCCGCCGACGGCGGAGCCGACGACGGGCCTGCCCTTCCACATCCCCTCGGATACCGTCAGACCGAAGCCTTCGGCAATGCTCTTCTGGGAGATGATCGACGCATGTCGCTGGAGAGCGTTCACCATCGCGGCATTCTCCTCGATGTCATTGAGAGGCAGGGTCACCAGCACGATGCGTCTGCGGATCGCTGGGGCCAGGCCTCGCCACTGGGCGACGCACTCGTGGTAGACCTCCGCCCCCTCGGGGTCGTCTGCGACGTCGCTGACCGAGGGGCCGACGAGCATGAGATGCCCGTCGCCAGACGGGGCGACATGATCGGCGAAGGCCTGCATGACCCCATCCATGTCCTTGAGTCGATCCCACCGGGAGACCTGAACCACGACCGGATCGTCCCAGCAGGGGAGGCTGTCGCAGAGCACCTCCGCCCGCCGGTTGACGGTGTCGATCGTCCCGTCGTAGCGGGTGAACTGACCGGCTTTCTCCGGCACGGGGGCGTCGATGACACCGATGGTGGCGAGGATGCCCCGGACGGTCTGCTCATCAAGTTCCTGGTTCTTGGGCGAGAACGGATCGATGGACGGCGGGACGATCCTCGCGAGCGGCTGGGGGACCCATTCAGGGACATACTGGCGCCGGGAGAACACGATGCGGTGAGCCCGGCCGAGATGCGGCCGGAGGAAGCGCCACGCCGCCTCGGTCGCCTCGTTCGACCAGTCGACGCCGATGTGGCAGCGCCAGACCACCCGGGCGCCCAGCTCGACCAGCGGCGTGATCAGACCGGCGGTCTGCGGGTCGTGCAGCATGACGATGTCGTCCGGCTTGACTTGCCGGATGAGCTCCGCTGTGTTCGCAGCCAGGATCCGGGCGTAGTGCCGCGCGTCCGCGCTGGTCAGCGGGCCATCTCCGGGGGCGCCGTGCACCTGGTTGTGAATGCGCTTGGTGATAGCGAAGAACGGGGCATCGCCGCTGATCACTGTCCAGTTCGTAGCGATCGACTCGCCTTTGGTGTATCCGATGAGCGCTTGGAGCATCTCGGCGACTCCGCCACCGACGGCGGTGGAATTGATGTTCCAGATCGTGCGATGACCCAACCGTTGCCTGAAGCTGGCCGTGGTGTCAACCAGTTGCCGGTAGCGTTTCGGCCCGACGACGGGCTCAAGTCGGGCGATGGTCCGATGCGGTGGCTCAACCTGGCTCAGCAAACTCACCGGTCTTCCTCTCTGTTTGCCGCAGGCTGAGGACCGGACAGCATCCCGAGCGAGCTCAGCGTTGAGAATCACTACGGCGGGTGCTGATCGTTAGCCAGCGGTAGCCCATAGTGATGGTTATCGAATATCGTGATAATTACAATGGGCATTGGTCACATTCATTCATGGTGAACACTTTCTTGACTGCGGTGCGTCACGAGGTCAGGTGCGGGCGGTCGACACAGCAAGGCGGCGATCGGGAACGTGGTGTTCCCGATCGCCGCCGACAACGATCTGTCAGTGCTGGCTGGTTCGGCCCGATACCGGGCCGAACCAGGGATCAGTCTTCGGAGAAGTAGCTGATGAACCGCAGCATCTCAAGGTAGAGCCAGACGATTTCCACCAGGATGCCGAATGCGCTGAGCCACCCGTACTTTCGCGGCAGCCTGGCAGCGACCCCGTCCTCGATCTGCCGGAAGCTGACCACGAACATCAGGGCCGCGACCGTGATGCAGACGAGACTGAAGATGATCGCGATCGGCCCGCCGTCCCGCAGGATCGTCGCAGAGCCAGTGAACAGCGTGATGAGGAGGTTGACCAGCATGACCGCCATCAGCCCGAGGGCCATGCCGATGACGACCTTCATGAACCGCGGGGTCGCCCGGATGATCCTGGCCTTGTAGAGGGCCGCCATGGCGAAGAAGGTGCCAAGGGTGGCGATGACCGCCTGCAGGACGATCCCGTCGTAGAAGGTCTCGTAGAACCTGCTGACCGCGCCGAGGAACACGCCTTCGACCAGCGCGTACGTGAACAGCAACGGTGGGTTGGTCAGGCCTGCGAACGAAATGATCAAGCCGAGGATCAGGCCGAGGATGGCTCCGCCGATCCATGCCGGACGGAGTAGGGCATCGGGGAGGAGCCCAAACGTCACTGCTGCGGACAACACGGTCGCCCCAAGGAGGCTGACTGTCTTGATCACAACATCGTCGATCGTCATGACGTCGGACGTCACGGGCTGGGCGACCCGAGGTTCGTACATCACACCGGTCGATGCGTCATATCCATGCCCTGGGTACGCCTGGTACCGAGGCTGCTGCTGGGTCGCCGCGCCGATGCGGGCCAGCACAGGGTTGGAGCTCTTCACCGCTCACGTCCTTCGCTCTCGAGTCACTACCCCTAGGGTAGACACGATCTCGTGCTGGTGGGCTTGCCGATTTCATGATCAGGTTGTGGGTGCAACGCTTTCGTGGGTGCGGGTATTCCGCTGAATGGCGCGGTCGAGGTTCCAAATTGTCAGCGCGTTTTCGAATGCCGTGGGAATGTGAACATTTGAGGCGACTCGGTCGAGCTTGCAGACCAGGAAGAGC
>JAFGOK010000618.1 GCA_016926535.1 Micromonosporaceae bacterium
GCCCGGGACGACGAGCATGACCAGCCCCCGGTACGGCCAGCATCGGCGAACCATCGGCCGGGTGGTTGGGCTCGCGCCGAAAAACATGATCGGGCTGCCATGGACGGTGGCGTTCGCACTCCGAGATTCAGGACTATGGATTCTATTCTCTGGGGGTATCCGCGAGTCCTGTGGACTCAGTCTCTGTGTTTTTGCAGCTCAGCGGCTGATGATCAGAGTTTATGGTCTGCGACAGGTGTGGTGCAAGCACCTGGCAGGATGTCACGCTGTCGTGTCGCCTGGATGTGCTGGCCGAAGCCTGGGGTGGTTCCTGCTGTACGCCTGCGGCGGTGAGCACCTGGCGCCACGGATGCGCCGAACTGATCAGCCCGGGTGTGCCGTCGGGTTTCTGCCTGCGTCTACGGTCCAGTTCCGACAACACGCGGTGGGAGTTGATCTCGTCGCCGCTTCGGCGAGTCTCGGCCTTGAACGGCAGCAGGTCCGTCCTGGGGAGTCGGTTGGTCGTGACGTACGGATGTCACGGGTCTGCCGCGTCGAGGTCGGGTGTCACCGGCAGAGCGCGGCCGTGGCGGTACGCGGCCGGCAGGGTGTTACGGCGTTGGTGCTCGTCGGTGCGTGCCCGGCCGCCGCTGAGGACAGCCGGGTCGTGGTGTTCGCCTGGAGGTCAGGTGGTGTTGATGCGGGTCATGAGCTGACGGTTGGCGGCCCGGGCAGCGGCCAGTTCGTCGTCGCGTTCCTCCAGCCGCAACCGCAGGTCCACGACCTGCTGTTCAAGGGTGACGATGCGGTGGTTGAGCGCGTCGATGTCGGCGGGAGTACCGAGTCCGCTCTCTCGCCAGGCGTGCTCACCGAGGGCCTCGGACAGGCGCTTTTCCAGCTGGTGCACGCGGGCGGCCATTCGCGATGCTCGCGCTTGGGCGTTGAGCAGGTCGGCTTGCAGGGAGGCCCGGCTGACCGCCGGGCCAGCACCGGCGGTGGCTGGCTGGGCCTCGGCGGCGTGAATCTGTTCGAGCAGATCACGGTGCCGGTAGAGGAACGTGCGGTCGACCGCGGCGGCGCGGGCGATCGCGGTGACGCCGATCTCCTCGCCGGCGGCCGTGGCCTGGTTGAGAGCCTTGATCACACGTTGGCGGCGGCGGGCGGAGTCGGCCTGGCGTCCAGCCGTTGCGGCGGCGGTCCGGGCGGGGGTGGCCGGTGATGGGCTACTCACGCCGACCGGCCCATCCGCGTAGCGGGCAGCGGCCCGGGTACCTCGGGTGTGCCGAGCGTGCGGTCGTGGTGGCCGCGAACGACCGCGACGGCGTGTTCGACCTTGGCCCGTTCGGCCGGGGTGAGCTGGTCGAGGCCGCTCTTGACGCGGTTGATCAGCCGGCGGGTCTGGCGGATGTCCTCCTCGACCGGTGGTGCCGGGGTGGCCCCGGCGGTGACGGCGTGGAGCTGTTCGCGGTGACGCAGCAGGGCATCGAGGTGGACCTGCAGGTCGGGCAGGTACGACACGTCAGTGCGGAAGTGGTCGCAGTCGATGCAGCGGAAGCGGTGGGGGCAACTGCGTCCGCCGGAGGCGATGTGGGACCGTTCGGCGTAGGTCCCGAACGGGACCACGGCCCCGCCGACGGTGTGGCGGGCGGTGTCAGCGTCCAGCAACGCCTGCGCCTGGTGCCAGACGCGGTTGCCGTGCTGGTCGAACTGCAGCGCGGCCAGCCGGTCGACGGCTTCGCGGCGGCGGGGTTCCCCGACCCGGTAGTAGCGTTGCGTGGCCTGCAGGCTGGTGTGGTCCATCAGCTGTTGCAGCACGTCGACGGCGATGCCGGCGTCGGCGTGGCGCTGGGCGTAGGTGTGCCGGTAGCAGTAGGGCACCAGGGCGGCGGTGTCGAACTCGGTGCCGTCGGCGCGCAGGAGCGGGGGCAGGCTGTCGACCCATTCCCGGTGCCGTCCGCTGAGGGTGTGCGGGGCGATGCCGCGCGTGCCGTCGGGGTTGTAGTACGGGGAGGGCAGCAGTTTCAGCGTCGCCAGCGCGGCGTGTGGGTAGCGGTGGCGGACCCGCTGCTTCTGCGCGGTGATCAAATCGGCGGTGGCCTCGGCGATGGGCAGCCTGCGGGCCAGACGGTTCTCCTTGTCGTTGTTGTAGATCAGCACCGGTTTGCCGGCAGCGTCGCAGGTCAGGCAGTCCCAGGCCAGATCACAGATCTCTTCGGGTCGCCGGCCGGTGTCGATGGCCAGCTCGACACCGACGCGGACCTCACGGGTGGCCAGCTGCTGCAGGGCCGGCAGGTGGGCACACAGCTGCCGCATGATCTCCGGTGGCAGATCCCGGCCGGGCTCGCGTTCCGGGATCGGCGGGATGTCGGCGGCGATAAACACGAAGTCCTCGCCCAGGCCGGCGGCCGGGCCGCCGGGGCGGGGCAACCCTTGCAGCCGGATCCGGGCGAAGACGGTCTTGAGTTCCTGCACCGTCCGGATACGCGCGTCGCGGCCGAGTTGCCCACTGGTCTCCTGGTAGGCCAACCGGTTGAGGAAGTTCTCCACATCGGCGCGGCCGAGGGCGGCCGGAACCAGCCCGTGGTCAGGGCGCATCTGCAGGCTCTGCGACAGCCGTACCAGACAGCCGATGTGATGGCCCACTACCCCGCCGACCCGCCGGCCTCGGCGTTTGGGCAGGTCGTCGGCTGCCCACCGTTGCGCGGTGAGCCGCAGCCACGGCTGGCTGAGCCCGGTGAACGACAGGGTGCCGCCATGGCCGAACGCGGCCAGCTGCCAGACGTCCTTGACCCGCTCGGTCTCCGGATCGAGCACCGCACACCGCACGTAGCCGATCATCGTATTGATGATGCCGCGCAGCGCGGCATACGTCACGGCCGCGTCGAAGGCGGTCAGGTCGGTCACCTGGTGACGGCGCAGCACGTTGCAGATCAGGCGCAGCTGGTCGTCGTTGGTCTTGCGCCCGGCCCGGGTACGTTGCTGCAGGCCGAACAACACCTGCACCACCACCAGCGGGGTCAGGCCACGCAGGCTGACACAGCCGGGCTCAGCCGAGGCGGGTACCGTCGCCCGCCACACCTGCTCGTCGAGGTCCGGTGTGGCCTTGCTGGCGATCCACCAGCGCTGCTCGTGGGCCCAGCAGTAGGAGCCGCTGCCGCTGCGCCGCTGGCGGGCACACGCCGCGACCAGGCACGGCCCGTGTGCGGGCAGCGGGGCGACCTCCGGATGGGCCACGAACTCCTCCAGCGGCACCCGCAGTACCTTGACCCGCTGGTGGTCGTGGGCCGAACACAACCGGCGTACCGAGGACTTCCACACCCGCGGGCAGCCGGGCACCGCACATCCCTGCGGGCCCCGGCGTTGACGCGCCGGCAGCGACCCCAACTCCTCGGCTCCCAGCCCGTGCCTGGCCAGCCGGATCTCGCAGCCCCGGCAGATCCGCGAGGCGCCGCGGGCGCTGGCGTCGCAGCCGTCCGCCCGGCAGACCGGCCGCCCCAGCAGCCGATGATCGTCTGGCAGCCGCAACACCAGCGACTGCGCGTCCCAGCCAGCCTCGGCCAGAAACCCCGGGTCCAGCAACCCCCGCAGCCCCGCAGCCGCCCCGCACTCCGCACGCCCGGCGACCGCCAGGACACCAACCGCACCCATCACCGCACCCCCGCAGCCACGCGGGGCGTACCGACCCTGTCCACCGCAGCCCGCAGCCGGGAGGGATCCGGATGAAGATAGACCTCGGTCGAAGACATGCAGGCGTGCCCCAACAACTGCTGCACCTCGTCGATCCCACCACCGGCATCGACGAGATTGCTGCCGAAGGCGTGCCGCAGCTGATGCGGGGTGACCAGCCGCCCCAGACCGGCCCGTCGACCCAACGCGGCCATCAACGTGTTGACCGCACCCGGCGGCATCGGCGCCCCCACCGGCGGGCGAAACAGGTTGACCAGCACAAAATCGCTGGCCTGCGCCGCAGGCACCGTCAGGCGTTCGAACTCGTAGGCGTCGAACGCCTGCACGACCAGGAAGTCCAACGGCACCACCCGCTGCCGCCGCGACTTGGCCCACGCCCCGTTGACGTTCTCCCGCCGCACCACATGCAGATGCGCCCGTTCCACACCGCAGCCCAGCAGACCAGAGTCCAGCAGCAGATGCACATCGCAGCGACGCAGCCCGACCACCTCGCTACGACGCAGCCCGGCCCGGGCCATCAGCACCACGATCAGCCGGTCCCGGGCGCTGCGGCACGCCCGCAGCAACGCCACGATCTCCTCATCGCTGGCCCGGTCGACCGGCTCCTGCGGCTCGCACAACCGGTGACGGGCCCGCATCCGCCATGCCAGCCGGCCCTCACCGCCACGGGCGGCAACCGGCAGCTCCCGCTCGTCGGCCAACTCGTACAGCAACGACAACAACCCAGCTGGAGCCGTACCGCAGGTCACCGCGTGCGTCACCAGCCCCCGAACCGCAGCCAGGACCCCGTTGACCCGCCGCTCCCGGCGCACCGGGTCCATCCCAGGACCGACCAGCACCTGCCCGCCACCGGCCGGCGCGTCGATCCCGCTGACCGCCGGGCCGGCATGCCGCAACCAGACGATGAACAACGCCAACTGCTCGACCCCGGCGATCCAGTCCCGGCCGGTACGCCGACACCACCGAAGGAACAACGCGATCCCACCTGCGTACGCCCTCGTCGTCGACTCCGCACCATCGCGGCCGAACCGCACATGACGCAGAAACGCATCCGCCACGTCGACCACGGCCAGGTCCTCGTCCAGCACGGTCCAATACCGCACCCCCGAAGGCATCGTCACCGCGAACGCCCGCACCGCCCTCACCCCGTTCTCGTACTCGTACTCGCCAGCAGCACCGACCGCCATCACCTACGAGAACGACACACCGAGAACAGCCCCGTTTCGTGCAGCAGGGCGAAGAAGAACCGGTCCCGCAACCGTGTGCAGGCATCCAGAACCGCCTGCGTCTCGGAGACCGTGAGGATCCGAGGCACCTTCTGCGGGACCTTCAGCGAGATGGCCCGGCCGCGGTACGACTTGCCCTTGCTGACGTGATGCAGGAACGGCTTCCATCCGCCCCGCCCACCCGTCTTCCACAGGGCGAGTAGGTCGCCAACCTCAGCGCCGTTGCGAGCATGGTAGGCATAGAACGCACTGACGGCCGCGAGCTTGCGGTTTACCGTCGCCGCGGTGACCTGCGCCACCACCAACGGCAGCACCGAGACCACCCCGGACCGGCCCGCCGGAGGCAGCTGCAGCCAAGCGACGAACTCCCCGACGTCGTCGAGTCGAGCCTCCCGCCAGTCCAGGCCCCGCACCCCGAGAAAGCCCCAGAAGTCCTTCAGATCGTGGGCGTATGCCTTCACCGTGTTCGGCGATCTACCGATGTCAGTCAGATAGGCCAGGAACCGGTCCACCGGGACGACCGCCGTGTCGTCCTCCCCGAGCACCGTCCACGACAGCCTCCCCGAGCCGGGGACCACCACCGAATGCACGAGCATCGTCTCCTCCTTGAACAACGTCATAGACAAGGCAGGAGATAACCACGGATGAACCGTCATTCGGGCAGGTGAAGACGCCTGTGATGGACGTCAGAGACACATCAACTGAGGCTTGAGATAATCGTCCACGGGGCTGCCTGGCAGCACGACGGATCGGCCAAGGGCCGCGACGGGATCGGCCGGGGCAACTGTTTCGTGGTGGTCGGCTTCGTGGTGGCGGTGCCGTTCATGACCCGACCGGTGCTGCTGCCGATGCTGTTCCGGCTGTATGTGCCCAAGGAGACCCCGTCGAAGGTCGAACTGGCCAGGACGATGGTGAATCTGCTGTCCCGGGCCCTGTACCCGCGCCGGATCCACGTGGTGGCCGACGCGCTGTACCGGGGACCAGCGTGGCGGAACCTGCCAGGCAATGTCACGTTCACCACTCGCCTGTCGGTCCGGGCGGTGCTCTACGGCCGGGCACCGGAGCCGACGGGCAAGCGGGGGCATCCGGCGTGGAAGGGTCCCCGGTTGGGCACCCCCGACGAGATCGCCTCCAGTGTGGCCTGGCGGACGGTGACGGTGACCCGCTACGGGCAGGTCCGCGAGGTCCTCATCGCCGAGGTCGCCTGCCTGTGGTGGGGCAGCCTGCACCGCACACCGGTCCGGTTGGTCCTGGTGCGTGACATCGACCGCCGCCGCAAGGACCTGGCCCTGGTCACCACCGATCTGGCCACCCATGTTGAGGATCTTGTAGCCAGATACTGCGTCCGCTGGTCTATCGAACAGACGATCAAGGATGCGAAAGAGATCATGGGGGCGGGCGACGCCCAGAACCGTCTCGAGAACGCGGTGAAACGTACCGTGCCGTTCATGATGCTCAACCTGACGATCCTGGTCTGCTGGTACGCCAAGTTCGGCAACGCCGAACAGGACCTGACCGAGCGCCGTACCTGGGCCCGCTGGTACCGCCACAAGAAGACCATCAGCATCGACGACATGCTCGTCGCCTTCCGCCGGGCCCGGATAACCACCGTTGACCCAGCTCAGCCCGTACCCAATCTATTCGACGACATGGCCGTGACCAGCACCGCCGTAGCCGCATAACCGAGAAACTTCAGGAGGCAGCGCAGGGCGGTGTGCAGCCGGTTGGCCTGGCGTTGGGCTGGGGTCAGGTGGTCGCCGCGGGGTTTGCGGAAGCCGGTGGCGACGTCGTCGAGGCCGAGGGAGCCCAGGCCGGCCAGGACTCCCAGCAATCGGCCGATTTTTTTCGGCATGCCGTGGCGGCGGGCGGCGGTGATGTCGTTGACTTTGCCGGGCAGGGCGGCGGAGGCCCACAGGAGCCGCCCGTCGGGGGCGCAGACGGTCTGGATGTTGACTCCGTCGATGAGTAGGTATTCCCAGCCCATCTTCGTGGCCGGGCGGGCCACCTCCGACAGGCGGGGAGCCCGCTGGGCGGGTAGGTCGATGCCTTCGCTGATGATGCGTCGGCAGGTGGCGGTGCTGATGTGGTTGGCCATGGCCAGTTCGGCGTGGGTGAGGTTGGTGCGCAGGAAGGCCAGGATCAGTGTGGCCTGGGTGGTCGGGTCGAGTTTGCGCCACCGGGAGCGGATCTTCTACCGTCGTACGGTGATCTTGTTGGCGAGCCAGTCGCGGGTGGACGCGGAGATCGCGACGGCGGCGGCGAAGGTCAGCCAGCGGCTGGCCGGATCGGTGGCCGTGGCCGTGGTCTGGTAGGAAGGCATGGCGAGGTCTCCGCTTCGAGGGGCGTCTTGGTCGAACCCATCGAAGTTCGGGGGCCTCGTTTCGTTGTGGTGCCGTGACTGGTGTTGATCGTTTCGTGTCCGGATCGTGATCTTCTTGGTCTGGCGTCCGGTTCCGGGTCGACCAGGCCGATGATCAAGGATTTGGCCTGCGGCAATCCACAATCAGCGGTCCCGTCGAAACAAGCGTTGACCTGCGGCAACGCCACGATGAAACGAGCTCAATGCGAACGGAACCGGCCACACCAAACGGCTGGACTACCAGCATGCCTCTCCACGGGTTCACCGAACACGTACGTTGAGTGAGCTGCGGCGATCTCCGGACACCCAAACGAGTGATGGCGTCGACGCCCGGTATCGAGGCTGATAAGGTCCACGTTCGTCGCGTTTCAATTCGTTGATCTACTCCCTGTGCTGGATGAATCCGGGGACCGTTGCTGGCTGGGCTCCTAGCCGGGCGTTCTTGGGGTAACGGTATTGAGGGTCGTGGAATCCCGCAGCGGCTGGGCTTCCGCGCTTCGGGGCTGGCATTTGCGGCAGATTTGCCGACATGACGTGAGTATGGAGGTGTCCGCATATCGACGCCCGGCATCATGTTGGCGCTCTTCCGACGACCCTGCTCGTTCTTGCTGGGATTTTCTGGGCGGTCGCTGGCGTCGCCTATCTCCTGCTCGGCCGCAGGCGGCATCAATACCTCACGATTTCGTTTTTCCTCGGATCCCATATTGCTGTGGCTTCTGGCTTCCTGCTGAGCGGGTCGACGGACACCGTGTGGTGGCTGCTGGTGAGCTGCCCGATCTGGGCGCTGCTCGCGTGGTCGGTGTGCCTGCTCAAACGCCAGCTGGGCAACGGTGACTGGACCGACCTTCCCGGTCCGGCACTGGCCGTGGTCCTCGCCACGAGCCTCCTGCTGGAGTTCGGGGCGCTGCTCCAGGTCAGGTTGGTGATCGTGCCTGATCCCGATGACGGGTTCGCGTCGGGCCTCAACGCGGAAGCCCTGTCGACCGGATGGGATGTACTTGGCAAACCGCTGCTGATTGTTGCAGGGACGCTCCTGGTGTGCCAGGTCGTCGCCTCGGCCAGCACCTCGGTCCGCTGGCCGGTCGTTGCGCGGTGGACCGAGCGGATGTTGCGGTCGATCGGCGCGGACTGCCCCGCCGGGCGCGAACGGCCCGGGGACGTGCGCCTGTGGCACCAGGACGGGGCCGTGTGGGTGCTCGCCAGCCTCAGCCTACTGTTCTTTCTCCTGCCGTACTTTGGCTCCTCCAACGCAGGCGCCCGCCTGACCCTGGGACCGGTGGCCTTCGCCGAGTACGGCAAGCTCCTGATGATCGCGGCGCTGGCGCGGACTGCGGCCCTGGAGTACTGGAAATTCGACGACGGCCGGCCGGAGGTGCTGCGGCTGATCCGGCAGGCGCGCAGTGCGGGCTTGCGCCCGAGGGCGCTGGCGGCGCTCTTCCGGGAGACCGGCTTCATGGTCTTCCCGCTGGGATTCTTCGCCCTCGTCGCCGTCGCCAGCGCCCTGCGGTCGGACTTCGGCACGCTGATTCCGGCCTTCGCCGCGACCGTCGGGGTGACATGGTCGGTGACCTCGAACAATGTCAGGCGGGCGCCGTCAGGCGGCCTGAGGTCGACGTTGTCGGCGTATCCGCTGCTCCGGGCGTTCCTGCTGATGATCGTCGCGGCCTTCCTCGCAGCAGGGCTGTTCGGCGACTACGTCCAGGAGCGGTGGCGGGTCTGGACCGACCCGTGGGCCTATCGCTGGGACACGGGATGCGTGGTCGTCGCAGAGCGTGTGCCGGCCCCAACGGTGCCAGCCGGGGCGGCGGCCTGCCAGGAGTCCCTGGCCGCGTACGCCGAGAGTGAGCGGTCACAGATGTCGCATGTCCTGTCTGCCATCGCCGACGGCGGGTTGTGGGGCAGGGGGCTGCTGGACACGGCCTCCAAGGACCTGCCGGTGTACTCGACCGACTTCATCCTCGCCACCATCTGGAGCAAGCTGGGCGGGCTGGTCGTGTTCGCCAGCGCCCTGCTGATCGTCCTGCTGGGCGCTGGTCTGGTCCGGACGTTCCGGCCGTCGGGGCACGATCGGGTGCCCACCTTCGGCTCGCTGTTCGCGGCTGGATTCGTCGCCATGCTCGTCGGGCAGTACCTGTTCGTCTATGCGGCGACCGCGAATCTGATCCCGCATTCTGGTATCCCGGCCCCGCTGCTGTCCCGAGGGGGGCAGTCCACCCTGGCCCTGCTCCTCGGTGTGATCGCGGTGGTCGTGCTTGGGCTGCGGCAGGGCACGCTGCGTCCGGCCCTGGCAGGCCCGGCCCGCCGCCGGGGCAGGGCAGGGGTATGGATCCCCGCTGCGGCCTGCGCCGCCATCACCGCGCTGGCCACAGCGGTGGCCTATCCGGCCCCCAGCCCGGTGGGAGGGTTGTGGCCGGCGGCCTACAGCGAGCAGCGCCCGCCGTGCCCGGCCAGACCCGCCACCGAGGCTGGGCTGACCTCTGCGCCACCCGACCCGGCGCGGTGCTCCACCGACCGGATCGCCTTCAACCGGACCCGCATGGAGATCAGATTCGGGGATCGGGTGGGCCTGCGCCAGAACCGGCCGGAGCTGACCTGGACGCCGGAGCACACTGCGGACCTCGGTGGCCTGGTCCCGGAGGATCTCGCCGGGCTCCTCCGGGTGCGATCCGGGCAGGGCGGGGTCCTGGAGGGGGCCTATGCCTCTGTGGTCAACGGCACCGCCGGCACCAGCCTCGACGAGCGGGTGTCGGTCACCCGGCGGGACGATCAGGCCGACGGCAACCTCACCCTGACCCTCAGCCCTCGCTGGCAGCACCGCATTGCCACGGCGCTGCGGGACAGCACCTCGCCGGAGACGGCCCTGCTGGCCGGAGGGGTCGTGGTGCTCGACGCCCGCACCGGCGAGATCCTGGTCAGCGCGTCGGCCCCGTCCAGTGTCGAGGCGCCTTCCCAGCAGACACTCTCTCAGCAGACAACACCCTCCGACCCGACCGCGGGCGAGGCTGACGACGAGCGGCAGCGGGCCGCCGAGCAGTTCACGCAGCAGCACAAGGACTTCGCCACTCGATCTGACGGCGACGGCTATGAACTCGACGATCCCGATCAGAGCAAGGAGACCTGCCGCAGGCAGAATCCCAGCGCCGCCGACCAGGCCCGCTGCTGGCGATGGTCCTACGTCGACCAGTCAGACCAGGCGCGGGCAAAGGCCGCGTCCGAGGTGGAGATGCGCCGGTACGTCGGCAACGATCCGTCGGTGAAGCCCTCGGCCCTGCCCTCCCCGACGACGAACCGCGCCCTGGGCAAGGGATACGGCCTCGGCTCCACTTTCAAGGTCATCATCGCCGCGGCGTACCTGTCGAACGAGGGCACGAGCGCCCAGGACCGCATTGATGCCCCTCGCACGCTGGACCTGGCACCAGGGGTTCCGATCCGCAACGGCGGGGTGCACAGCACGGCTGCCTGCCCAGGGACCGTCAATGAGAAGATCACCCTGGCTCAAGCCCTGGCCGTCTCGTGCAACACGGCGTTCGTCAAGCTGGCCAGAGACGTTGTGGGCTGGCCTGCGATCGCCGCGCAGGCCAAGCGGTTTGGCCTGCGCGTGGGCAACTGCAACGGCTCGACGGCCTGGCTGGGCGGTCCGGAGATCGCTGAAGGAATCACCCCGGCGATGGGAACCGGCACGTGCGTGCCAGCCACTGTGGACGCCGTGTCCATCGGTAACAACGCCCTGGGCGGGGGAGCGGTCGAGGGCACCCCCCTCGGCATGGCCACGGTGATGGCCGCCATCGCCAACGGGGGGACCACCCTCCAGCCATACCTGGTCAGCAGCCTGACGAGGCCGGAGACCGCGCGGCTGGTACCCAGCGCTCCCGCGGCCAGAGTCGCCGCCCTGCCGGCCAGGGCCGCGGCAGAGCTGCGCACCGCCCTCGCAGGGACGGCTGTCGACGGCACAGCCAAGGGCCTGCGCGACGCCGTCGGGATGGACCTGTTCGTCAAGACCGGAACGTTCGAGCGGGTGCCGACCGGCACCGCCCTGCCGCGGGGAGAGTACGTGCGTGACCACTCCTGGATCGCCGGGTTCGTCGACACTCCCACCGGCCCGGTGGCCTTCGCGGTGGTGGTGGAGGCGCCGGATCAGAAGACGGGATCGGCCAGAGCGAGGTACCTGGTCAAGGAGATCTGCCAGGCGATGGGAGAGCGGAGATGAGCAAGCCTGAGCTCGAAGGCCGGGTACTGGTCGAGTTTCGCAAGTGCATCCGGGAGTACTGCTTCCTGGCCAGCCTCGGCGGCCCGAGGGACGGCCAGGGGTCTGACATCCAGGTTCGGGTCATCACGCCCTTCGATCTCGGCCAGACCTGCCGGGCCGACCTCGACGAGTACGCCAGGAAGGCGGTGGCCGGCCAGCAGCTGGACGCCAGGGTGTTCCTCTACTTCGACTCGACCCCCGGCGGGGCGTTCGACATCGTCATCCGTCCGGCGGTGCCGGGGCAGCGCTCCCCGGACCCCAATGCCCTGGACCAGCGCACCACCCTGCTCGGCGGGCGAAAACCGGACGACCCAGACGATCGGGACGCGGCTGGTGCCGGCCAGGTTCCGACCATCCCTCACCAGCCCACCTGCCGGCAGGTGGGTGAGGGACCCCGGCGGGTCAGCCTGATCTTCAGGGCCGGTAACCCGGATGACTCGTGGACGTACCCGCTGCTGTCAAGCCCACTGTGGATTCCTCTGGGCCGGGGCATCTGGTCCCGGCCGGGGCGTCAGGTCCACAGCCTTCCCGATCGTGCCCGGATCGTGCCTCGCGGACCGCTGATCCAGCTCCGCTGTCAGGGCGACGAGGTGGATCTCCGCAGGTCAGAGCACCGTATCGGCGAGTATCTCGTGTCCGTCGACGGCCAGCAGCTGCACTGCGGCCACACGGCCCGGATCGAGGGGGACGGGACGCTCAGCTACTCCTCACTGGACAGCAGGTTGTCCGCTGTCCTGACGTACCAGGTGAGCAGGAGGCCAACCTGATGGCACCACAGCAGGCAGACGACCACCTGATCGTCAAGGTGCGCCGGCGGGGATGGCGAGCGTACCTGGCTGTCCAGCCCCCCACAGAGTATGCGGAGCGGACGGTGACCTTCGGCGTCGCCCCGCTCGGCCCGGCAGACAACCAGCGGCTGACCATCCGCGCGACCGTGCGCTACACCACCGCGACGAGCACGACGCCTGGCACCTGGCCCCGGTGGCATGCGAAGATCTACCGCTGCGCCACCCAGGGCGAGGCCGAGGCGCTGCGGACCCATCTCACCGAGCAGGCGACCAAGCTCGACGTCAACCACCTGCTCCCGACCGCAGGGAGCAACCCGGCCAGACCGCCGTGGGCGATCGTGCCGGTCTTCGTCCGGCGGGGCGATGGCAGGGAGGATCCGAACTCAGCCCCGCCGACCAGCTTCCCGAGCGGGGACGAGCAGGAGCAGGTGCGCACCAGCCTGCCCGCGTGGTGCGGCGGGCCGGTCACCAGCCCAGAGCTCTACCTGTTCGCCCTGTCCCCGCAGGTGGACCGGCTGTCCTGGCAGGACAACGACGACGAGGATCTCAGCCAGCCCAGGGTGGAGCAGCTCGACGACTTCGTCACGCTGGCCGCCGGGCTGGATCTCCTGCACCAGCGGGGCTGGGTGCACGGCGACATCAAGCCAGACAACGTCTGCCAGGCGGACACCACCGGCTACGCGCTGATCGACGCTGACTCTGCCACCCGGATGAACCCGGCGCCGACGGCGCTGCGGATCACCCCGGCGTACGCCTATGGCCCGCTGCGCCAGCACCTCGCTCAGCGGATGGACGGCAGGCGACCCAGGCCCCCGGACTCGAAGCTCCTGATAGCCCACGACCGGTTCGGGTTCGCCCTGCTGGTCGTCAGCGAGCTCGCCGGCCGGTACCGGGCGGAGGAGCTGGTGTCCGTCGACGACGACCCGTCCGACCGCCGCCCGATCGACGACCACGACACGGTGGTGGAATGGCTGAGCCGCTGGTGGGGGCCGCGCTGGAGACCACTGATCGAGGTGCTGGCCCAGCCGTTCGGCCCTGTGGGCACCCCGGCCGGGTCGATCGAGTCCTACGACCCCTCCGAGCACTGGCTGACTGCCTGGGTCGGGCAGCTGCGGGCCAGTGCCCAGCCCGTCGACCGGCCGTCGGAGCCGCCGGCGGCGCCCGGCCGGTACGCGGAGGAACTCGACCGGATCAGGGCTGTGGCCGGCGGGCAGCGGGTGGCCAAGGCGCGGCGGGCGCCTGTCGCCTGGGCCGCGGTGGAGCAGGTGGCCCTCGAAGTGGCGATGCGTGCCTTTCGGAGGTGGGGCGCCGCCTCGGCGGGGGTCGTGATCGGGATCGTCGCTGTCGCGCTGTTTGGCGCACTGGTGTTGAGGAAGTGAGATGAGCTGGCTGAGCCAGGACGTGATGCTGGGGAGACTGCGCGGATCGTGCCGCCCATCAGAGAGTGTCCAGAAGCGACTGGGGTTTCGCTTTCCCGACTGGATCGAGCGGGGGTCGAAAGTCCCCACTGCGGTGGAGAGGGACGTCACGGGCGCCCTCATTGAGCAGCTGGAGCGGGCTGACCGGGCGGGATTTCGCTGGGGGGTGTGTCTGGGCGCCGTGCTGGGCCTGCTGGCTGGCGCGGTGATGGCCGCGCTGGGCGTCGGCTGGACGATGCTGCGATGATCTGGCGAAAGCGTCCGGGGAAGCCCCAGGCAGAGCCCCCCAGCGATGGTCTGTTCAGCCGGTTCGCCGGGACCTGCCCGGTCTGCGGGGCGCCGTTCGGGCCGGTGGAGGTCGAGACCGATCCCTTGAGAGACAACCGGTTCGTTGTCGCCCCGCCGATGCGGCTGGAGGTGGGAACGCCGGACTACGAGGTCGGCACGTACATGACCAGGCAAGGCGACCGGTACTCGTTCCGGGTGACGATCCTGCCGGGAAACTATCCCCCGGCCAAGTCCCGGGACCCGCGCTTCTCCCCGAGGGACGTCGACTACTCCTACCTGCTGTGCGGGGGCGGGCACATCTTCCCGGATCCTCGGCCGGTCGCAGGGGAGGCCGAGGACCAGGCCGTCGAGGACTGGAACGTGTTCGCCGCCGTCGGGGCACCGGCGGTCGGGAAGACCTATCTCCTCGTACGCATGCTCGGGCAGAGCCTCGACAGCTTCGATGACTGGTCAGTGGCCAGTGACGGGGGCATGCCCGTGTGGCGATGTGAGCAGAGCCGCTTGGAGGCCGCCCCACTGCAATCGCGGCAGCAGATGTACGAGCGTACCCGGATGACGGGAGAGGTCATCGACGCGACGGAGATCGGCGGGATGGCGACCCCCTCGCAGATCCTGGAGGAGATCTATCCCGAGGCGCTCGAAGAGATCAAGAACCTGGTCGAGAAGACCGCCGTCGAGAGCCGGGACCGGAGCGAGCGGTGGGGCAAGCAGTTCCGGCAACCGCTGACCGTCCGCACCGAGATCGGCGGAACCCGCGTGTGGACCGGCATCGTCGACCTGCCCGGCGAGGTTTTCGATTCCAGCAAGGTGGCCAACACCAGGGAGCTGCGGACCCTTCGGGGATTCAATGGGCTGCTGTGGGTCATCGACCCGGTGCTCGCCTCCAATGCCCCCGCCTGGCTGTCGGTCAGCGGCCGAAGCCAGCAGGAGGTGCTCACCGCGAGCCTGCGGCCGGACTCGGTCGCCCGCGACTCCATCCAGGTGGTCCGCGCCCACCGGGCCAGGATCCAGTCCGACATCGGTGACCGTCTGACCAGGCCGGGCAATCCCCTGGCCAGCCCGGTGGGTCCGTCCTTGAACATGCTCCTGGCGATCACCAAGTGCGACCTGATCCACGCCATGCTCGCCAGCGGCCAGCAATCGCTGGCTGGCCTCGGCCGGCCGGGGGTGGTCGTGCGGGGCGGGGCGTCCTACCTGGGACGGATGACTGCTTTGTGGTCCACGGAGCACGTCACGGTCGACGAGGCCTCGCGGGACCTGATGGAGTACCTGTTCGCAGCAGGCTCTGAGGCACGCAAGCAGCGCTGCGAGCAGGTCTCGGCAGAGCTCCTGCGACACTACTCGGAGCCGAAGCGGTTCTGGAACCTGATCCACGGCGGGGCCGAGGACACCATCTTCGTTGAGAAGACCTCCGACAGCCGGACCCTCAAGCGGCTGAACCTGCGGGTGCCGTCTCTGGCCGGTCACCTCCGGGCGGCTCTGACGCCCGAGAGCGTCGAAGACCTGCTATTCCGCGATCTCATCATGTCCGCTGTCGGCTGCGGTATCGGCTTCGGCGTCGGCCAGGACAGCGCGCTGCGCAAGATCCTGCTGGCTGAGTGGATGCGCCCCAGGGTGTTCCTGTGCTCACCGCTGGGGACCGTACCGCTCCCGAAGGACGGCAGCCTGATCGAGCCCAACACGCACAACGAGCCCTTCCCCGAAGAGGGAGAGCCCTCGGCCGCCCTGACCCAGCTCATGCTGGCCGTTCTGGAAGGAGCACGGATCCATGGGGCCAACGGATCCTCAGCCACCAGCTGAGATGATGACTGTCGTCGAGTGGGCCGACCGGGGAGGCGGCGGGCTGAGCCTGCAACGCGGGACGACAGCGGTGCGCCGGGAGTTCCGGGCGGTCGCCAGCGGGCTGATGGACCGGGGGGTCGGCCAGCCCTCCGGGGCGATCGGGCCGACCTTCCCGCATCCGGTGTGGAGTTTGCGGCATCTGCGGGTCGATCGGCTGGGCGGGTTCTGGTGTTTCGCGGTGCAGGGGCGGCACGGCCCGTTCGGGGCCGCCGGCACGTGCCGGTTCGGGTTTCTGCCCGACCAGGTGCCTCCGGGGGACGTGTGGCGGCTGGGGAACGAGCGGCTGGCTGCGAGCGAGCAGGAGCCCCTGCCAGAGGCTGATCCTGCGGCCCTGGAGGAAGCGGTTGCCGGAGTGCTGGCCGGTCTGACGTTTGGCCTGACGACCATCCGGGCGGGGCGGGATCCCGCCCTGGCCGCCCAGGTGATCGGGCGGGTGCTGGCCGGGCTGCCCGCCGGCATCGTGCAGCGCTGGGTATGGATGACCTGCCCGCTGGGGGCCCTGCCCAATCCGAGAAGGGGGCAGGGGGCGGTGGCTGGGCTGCCTCCGGAGTCCTTCGGGAGGCCGACCGCAATCCAGCGTGCTGCCCTGGCCCTGCGCCAGGTTGGCCCGCCTGACCGCAGGGAGCTGACCACCAAGCTGGGCGAGGAGGGCTTCCACGCTCTTGAGGCACTCGGCCGGCGTATGTGCCAGGGACCTCGTGCTGATCGCTACCAGCAGGTAGAGGCGCGGGAGATGGTAACACTGCTCGACGAGGTGTCTGCCCAGGAGCGTGCGATCAGCTGGCGGGACCTGCCTGGGCTGCTGTCGCACCGTGACCCCGCGGAGCGGGAACGGATCCTGGAGTATCCGCATCTGGTCGTGCAGTGGGCCACAGAGCAGCCGAAGGAGGTGATGGACTGGCTGCGGAAGCCTGGGAGTGCCCTGGTCGCTCTGCTGGCCAGGTTGTTTCCAGCTGGTGCTGCGGGGGCTGCGGGGGGTATGCCCGCTGGCCAGGCGTCTGCGGCCGGTGGGGATGAGCTGCTGGAGGCGCTGTTCCCGGAAGGTGCGACGTGTGATCCGGACCGGGACCTGGAATGGCTGAAAGAGCTCAGGGTGGACGTGACGACCCACCCAGCACGGTTTCCCCCGGCGTTCCAGTGGGCCGGTCGGATCATGGCGGGGTCGTTTGCCGCGATGGCCCGTGGGCCGTGGCAGGTGGACGAGGCGGCGGCGCTCCTGGCGGAGATTGACCGATACCAGGTGTCAGGGCGTCTGGAGCGTGGCTGGCTGGAGCCGTCCGCGGCGGCGGCGTTCCTGGCGGCCCGGTTCGCGCCCAAGGCCTGCGGCCAGGCTCCCGAGGCGCTGGGGGAATTGCGGCGCTGGACGGCGGTGCTGGCCGCCGCCCCGTCCGGCGCTCATGGCCGTGATGCAGTGAGATGGGTGGAGGGGCTGCTCAAGGACCTGCGGAAAAACCCGACCTGGCAGGAGCCTTCGATCCGGGCTGTCATGTATGGCGCGTTCGAGGTCCTCATCGAGCGCAGGGAGTACTTCGAGTCAGACATCAGGCTCCAGCGGCAGTGCGCCGCGATCGGGGTCGACGACCAGGCGCCGCAGGGATTGCGGGACTGGATCACACCGGTGTCGGCGCCGGAGCCGCCCAGGCAAGAGCCTGTGGCATACCAGCCGGAGGCTTCGGGGCGGGGGCTGGACTCGCGGTCGAGGGACCCGTGGCCGGGCAGCTCCCACTCAGAGTTGGGCGGGCAGCACGCCACGACCGACGTCAAATGCGATGGTGGCTCCGACCCCGGGTATTCGGATGCTTCCCGGTCCACCGGGAGGCACTCGCAGCCGGACAAGATCCATGCCGGGCCGCCGCCCTCTTCTGGTCCCAGGCGCATCCGGGACGGTGGTCTCGGGCGATGGATTACGGATAATCGGCTGCCGATCGGCGCGCTCGCTGTGACCCTGGTGCTCATGCTGGCAGTGGGAGGTATCAGCATGGCGTTCCTGGAGCAGCAAGGCCCAGACCAGCCTGCACCGGCTGCCAGTGCCACCGCTGCCAGTGCCCCCTCCGAACAGCGATTCCCGACCGCTGACCCCACCTCCTCGGTGAGTGAACCAGCAACGGACTCCCCAGGGGAGATCCCGGAGGAGTTTGCATGTCCGACGCCTATGCCAGGGGCTGTTCTTGAGGTGCTGTTGACGGTGCCGGTGGGGGGCTTCAGCTCCGACAGCACGTCATCGAGTCGGCTGCGCCAGCAGTTCGTCACGGAGTTGCGGAGCATGAAGCAGCAGAGGTCCGACCTGAACGACGCGACGATCGGGCAGATCATCATCGCCGGGTACGCGGCGGAGCAGGTGTCCGCCTCGGAAGCCGTGGCCAGGGGAGAGGCCCTGAAGACCGCCATCAGCAACAGACGGGCCGAGGTCTGGAGACTCCCGGAGGGTGCGCCAATCGAGGCGTGCGCCCGGCGCGCTGATCCCGGCGAGAATCCCGACGGCCGGTACAACCTGCGGGTTGAGGTCGTCTTCCCGGAGTCATGACAGGCAGATGAGCGATTGGCTGATGGTGTGATCATTGTCGAGTGGGCCGATCGGGGCGGGACGGGGTTCCGGCCGCAGACCGTGGGAGAGCAGGCGCCGCCAGCGTGCTGGGCGATGGCGAGAACACTGCTGGACGACCAGGTCAGACAGCCTTCCCGGACTATCGGCCCCACCTCGCCGCATCCGGTGTGGAGCCTGAGGCATGTCCGTCTCGGCGACTTGGGCGGGCACTGGTGTTTCGCCGTGCAGGGCAGGGGCGGCCCGTTCGGGGCCACAGGGATGTGCCGCTTCGGATTCCTGCCGGACGCCCGGCACCCCGCGGAGGCTTGGATGTCCGGAGTCCTCCGGCTGACCAGCGACGACGTTGTCCAGCCGGACGAGGACACCACGGCGGAAGCCGATCTCGTCAGGGTCCTGCGCGGGGTAGCCCTTGGTATGCGGGTGGTGTGGGCTGGCGCATCTCCTGCCAGGGCAGCGACAGTGATCGAGCGCCTGCTGCGGACGCTGCCCCCGGCCGTCGCCCGGCAGCGGGTGTGGACGACCTGCCCGCTGGGAGTCCTGCCTCGGGGGACGCAGGGCATCGTCGCCGGGCTGCCGCCCAGGGCGTTCCGGCGGTCGTTGGCGGTCAACCAGGCAGCCGTCGCGATTGAGGGCGCGCTGCCACCTCCGGAGCCGAAACAGCAGACGATCCTGGGAGCACAGCGCTATGGCGCCCTGATACACCTGGCCCGCACCCTGACTACCGGGGTGGGCGTCGAGGAGTACCGGAACGCCAGCGTCTCGACGGCGGGGGCGCTGCTCGATCTGGTCGCCGCTGACCTGGAGCGGCTGTCGTGGCGGGAGGTCGCGTCGTGGATCGGCAGCCGCGACCCGGTGAGCTGCGATCGGGTGCTCAATCATCCGGCGCTGGTGCTGGACTGGGCGGGCAGCGCCAGAGACAGCCTGCTCGCCGTGCTGCGGGAGCGGGGAAGCCCGCTGGCCGTCAGGCTTCCCGCCCTGTTTCCCACGGTCCCGGACCTCGGAGGGGTCGAGCGCGCCGCACTGATCTTCCAGGTGTTCGGCCCTCGGCAGCGGTGTGATCCGGAGCTCGACAGCCTGTGGCTGCATCAGCTGGGCGCGACAGAGCAGACCTGTCCCAGGATCTATCCCCGGGCGTTTCGGCTGGCCAGGCAGATCGAGCGTGAGGGGTTCGCAGCGACGGCAGGCCACGAGCTCGGTCTGGACGAGGCTCGGACGCTGCTGGCTGAGGCGGGCACCTCGCTGGAGCCCGGATGGCTGTCTGCGCCCGAGACGGTCACATTTCTCAAGACCAGGTTTCCCGATGAGGCCGAGGCGTCCGACCTGCGAGGCTGGGTCGGTCTCCTGGTGGCGGTCGCACCTCAGGCGCACGGGCGGGCCCGAGCTGCCTGGCTGGCAGAGGTACTTGCGACGCTGCACCGCACTCCTGGCTGGGAGCGACGCGTTCGGGCCGCGATGTACGGCGGGCTGGTGGCGCTCGTCGAGGCCGGGGAGCCCTACCAGCCCCACCAGCAACTGTTCGACGTGTGCGCAACGATCGGGCTCGATCGCCGGGCACCCCGGGTGCTGCGAACCTGGCGGGACCCCAAGTGCGCCGGCAGCGATGATGCTGCGGGGCTGCCGCTGCTGGTTGAGGGCAGTGGCGGCGCCGACCCATCGGCCGATGCGACGGCGGGCGTGAAGGGGCCTTCGCCTGCTCGCGCGGCGGGCGCGAGACCGGCTGGCCGACTCCTGCGGCGCCCGGAACGGCCCGCTCGTGCGACGACCACCGCGGGGCGTGCGGTAGCGACTGACCGGCGAGCGTCCCTGGACGGGCGAACGCTGAGGATCCCGGCCGCGGTCACCCTGGGAACGGTGATCGTCGTACTGGCAGCGGCCGTGTGGCTATGGTTGCGCTGAGCTGAGCTGAGTGCTGAGCCGGTGGGTGCGGACCGGGTCCTCCGGTCCGCACCCACCGGCTGCGCTATGCCCTGCGGGCGGTCACAGCGAGCGGCCGTCGTGCTCTTCAAGGTAGGGCTCCGGCTCGGGCTCTGGCGGGGGAAAGGGCGTGAACATCGGCTCCGGCTGGGGCTCCCCGCGCTTCCCTCGCCCCTTGCGCCAGCCCTGGGGCGGCACTGTCGGGTTGGTTGCCGCCGCGGCCTGGCGGCGCAGGTCGTCCAGCCGCTGCCGGTGGATAGTCCGTTTCGTGTGGAGCGTGTGCTGCTCCAGCTCGGCCCGGATTCGCTCATCCTGCTCCGCGTCCAGTTTGGCGCGTCGCTCCCTGGCGTCGGCCCGGAGTTGCTCCGCATGCTCTGCGATCCGGATATCGGCCTGCTCCTTGCGGCGCAGGATCGTGTCGTACGCGCTGGCGCGCCCGCAGTTCATCAGGAACTTGGTCAGGACAGGCAGCACCTCGATCGACGTGATGAAGATCAGTAGGACAAGGTAGGCGGTCCGGAGCGTCGAGTTGCGGCTGGTGAGCTTGCTCAACGCGTCGAGCCTGGCCAAAATGCCCGTGTCGTTTCTGGTGCTGGCGCGAAACGAATCCTCCTCCTGCTGCTTGAGCTCTTTCAGGCGCGTGAGGTCGGCCGTGGCCTGGGGGAGTCGCTGCTTGGCTGTGGCGCGCTCGTTGCCGGTTGCCGTCTGCTGCTTGGCCTTGGCCTCGTCCAGCTCCCTCTTGGCGTCGTTCACGCGCTGCTTGATCTCGTCCGCGGCGGCCTGCCGCTGCCGGAACGCGGCGCCGTTCCCCTTGGTCTTGGTGCCGCAGGTGCCGTCGTACTCGCAGATCGCCTGGTCCCGTGCCTCGGCGTACTGCTGTACCAGGGCGTCGTACTCGGACTGGAGCTTGGTGACCTCGGCGTCCTGGTCTCCACCTGGGAGATTGGTCCCGTTGGCCAGAGCCTGGAGCTTGGCCACCTCGGTTTCCAGTTCTGGGATGCGGCTGAAGCGCGTGTCGCTCTGAAGGTCCTGCTCGTGCTGGTTGAGCCGCTTCTGGTGCACGACTTCGAGCTCGGCATTGATCTCGTTCTGGAAGATCCGGAGCACGAGCGGCGTCGAGATTACGGTACCGATGATCAGCGCCAGCATGAGGCGGGGCAGGACGGCGACCAGGTTCTGGTACCACCGCTCCTGCCGCTGGGCGGCAGTGACCAACCACCGGTCGAGATTGAGGATGGCCAGGCCCCAGAGGAGGCCGATGGGGATCGTGGCATACCAGGGGGCACGAATTCCCATGCTCAGCGCGAACATGCTGGAGCCCGCCGCCATGACAGCCGTGGTCAGGACGACGCCTCCCAGACCCTGGTGCTTGTGGATGTCCCGGGGGGCCTGGGCCAGAGTCTCGGGATCCGCGCCGGACAACCAGATGAACGGCCCTCGAAGCCGTCGGCGTGTGTCGTAGTCCTCGCTGGTGATGAGGTCCGGCTCCGCCACTCTCGGACACTCCAATCTCTCTGCCACCGCCGACGCAAAATGATAGAACCCTATCCTCCCAATCGGGCGATGGCTGAATCAGCGAGAATTGATGGCCGACAATATGTGCACCCTGTCGAGGTGCGGGGCGGCAGAAAATCACTCTTGGGGTGTACGGTACGGTCCGCGATTCGCGCCGTGAATCCTGGCTCCTTCCAGGACTGCGAGCAGGAGTTGGGTGAGCGCTGCCGATTGCTGGCCCGCTTCGGGGAAGCGAGGGCCGCCGGCCCGTGGTCTGATGCGCCCGTCGGGCTGTGCCACTGGCACGCTGCCCAGAGCCGAGCAGAGGTAGACACTGGGCCTGATCCACTCACACCTGAGGATTTTGTGCATCGCACTGTCCAGCCCGATGGCATAGAGCATGCCAGATCCGACCGTCGACATGATCATGTCGCGGAACAGCAGTTCACCAACGTGTTCGGGGTCCAGCGAAGCGGTGCTGTGGTCGGAGATGGCAGGCAGGTCCAGATCCATTCGACGCAGTGCCCTCGTGCCATCACCGTCAATACGGAGGTGCTCTGCCGCACCCCCGTTGACGAGGTTCCAGAATGCCGCCGGCCGGGAGTAGCACCTGAGCAACCCGTCGGCGACCTGCTCGCATCGCCGCCGCGAGGCATTGCTCCCGGCCGCGTGCAGGTACTCCAGCAGGCGAACGGAGGGGCTGTCGGCCTCGATCATGCTGTGTGACCACCGCTGCGCGGTTCGGGCCAGGAACCTGACGGCGCCCTGTCGCGCTGCTCCTTCGCGGCCCAGGGTTGTCAACTGGCGGCCGTCGAGCAGAGCGGCGTGGATGAGGTCGCACTTCGTCACCGCGATGATCGCGCGCAGTGACGGTCCTTCTGGCGAGAGGAGAGGGTTGCCCGGCCGGGTGAGCCGATCCCCGATGTCCCGCTGAATACGCGCTCTGCCCAGGCGTGCCTCCTCGCTCCCCTCGGGGCGGGCGGCGGACGGTCGCAGGCTGCCGGCGAGGACGGTCGACCGCTCGTGCGGGTCCAGCCAGTCGGGGGCGTCGGGTGCCAGCACCGGGTCCACCACCCAGATGACGCCGTTCATGCCTCTGAGGGGCCGCAGCTCCCTGGGGGTGGCCATGGCTGGGGCGAACAGCTCTCCGGGAAGGTCAGCGATCCCTGTCCACGCCCGCGTGCCGTTGATCTCAGTTCGGATCGCGGGAGGCTGGGGAGCGATCGTTCCCCAGGACTGCTTCCACCCTTTCGGATCGGCGGTGGTCCGCGCCACCAGCATTAGGATGGTGTCCAGGACCTCGGGGTACGCGGCGTGCAGGATGTCGTGCGGGGTCTCCGGGTGCGAGCCTGTTGGTGCGATGGTGCTGCCGGACGTCCTCGTCTGCTCATACATGTCCTGGCGGGACCGCAGCGGCAGGTCCTCAAGGTGATTCTGCTCAATGCGCCGGATGTGCATGCATCGCTCGTCGTCCCCCAGCCAGGCCCGCCCGTCGGATGGCAGCTGACTGAGCAATCGGGTCAGGAGATAGGTCTTGCCGCACGCCGGCGCGCCGACCGCTGAGAATACGGCGAATTCGTCGATGTCCCAGGCCGCGGGCTGGGAAAGCGGCGTGGGATCGGGGAAGAGGTGCCCGTTGCCGCAGAGCAGATACGCCTGGTCGATCTCGTGCTCGCGGAATACCGGGTCCCTCGACGTGCCGGGCGGATAGTTGCCGGGGAGGATGGTGACGCGATGCGGATGGCGCAGGCCCTGCCGGCCGTTGCCCAGCCTGGCCCGGGCCACAGGTGGCCCGATTTCCACTCGCAACGGTGGCGGGACGACAAACCGGCCATCGCGGGCTGGGTCCTGCGCGACGGTGGCATTGCCCAGCGGGCCGCCGCACACCGGGCACACGCCGGCAAACCGCGACAGCGGGTCGCCAGTTGCCGCTGGCAGCGGCGCTGGCCCGCGGTTGACCGCCGCCCTGGTCCTGCGCAGGAACCCGGCCAGCCCCCCTGCCTGGCCTTCGAGGGCGCTGCTGCTGGGGGCGCTGCTGCCGAACGTATCGCTGTCGGGGGCACCGCTGTCCGGCGGCGGAGTTGCCGGCTCGGGATCTGCCGATGTGCTGGATTGTGGTGTGTCGGGCTGTGGTGTGCTGGCTTGCGATGCGCTGGGCTGCGCTGTGCCGCGCTGGGTGCTGACCCGCGACGCTGCGATGAGTCGATCGGCCAGCTGAGCGTGGTGCCCGCCGAGCCCGCGCAGCACAAGCGCGGCAACCTCGGCAAAGGGCTGAGCCTGCGCCGGGATGGTCGCTGGCCCTCCAGGACCGTCGGCGGGCACGAGGGCGCGGAAGTCGAGCGTCCCGCCGAATCGCTGAGCGATGCTCGCCGGCGCGGCTCCCAGGACCCGAAGCGTTCGGCGGGCCTCGGTCCGCGGGAGCGCGCGCAGCAGTTCTGCGCGGACCCCCGGCAGGAACTCGAAGCACTCGTCATCGATTCGCGGCGGCAATCGGCCGCCGCCGCGGCGTACCAGCAGCCCAGACAGGTACACCTCTGCGAGATGCACCGGTCGGGACTCTGGCAGCATCGCGTGCTGCACCAGGTACATGACGGGCAGGCTCAGCGGCACGGCGGCCAAATATGTCGCTAGCCGGAAGGCCATCGGGGAGGCCGACGCCCGGAATGCCCTGGCCTGCTCTCTGCTGCTCAGGGCAGGCTGCCTGCCAGCAGGCCCGAGGTCTCGTTCCGGAGGCGCGCCAGCCTTGGTCGGCACGAACCGGGCTGTGGCAGGGTGCCGGGTGGGTACCGTTCCAGCCAGGGCGGCGGCCCAGTCGGTGATCCAGTCAGGGGTGAGTTCGAGCACGGGGATCCACGTCCCAGGGCCGTGGTCTGGGATGGGTTCCTCGTCGGATCTGGAAGTGATGTCCAGACCAGCGTGCCGGTGGTGGGATCGGCACCACACCGGTTCTGCCCGGAGGGACGTGCGGTGCCACAGCTGGTGCGGGAGGGGGCTGACCAGGGCGGTCGGGCCAGCCTGTCCCCACTGCCGCAGCAGCGCTTCCATGGCTCCCGTGCGCCAGAGCCTGCCGATGCCGTCGGTGACGACCAGCACGACCGTCGTGCCCGTCGGATCGTGCAGCTCCCTGGGATGGGTGCGGTGGCCGCTCTCCGCGACGAGGTGGACCGGCCCGTCCAGGCCGGACCCGTCGGTGTCAACCGTCCACAATCGCACCGTTCGGAACGCGCCGTGGCGCCGCATCATTGCGGTGAGCTCGACGACCGTCGGGCGCCATACCAGCATCGAAGCGCTGGTGTCTGCGACGAGGACCAGCTTGCGATGCCGGGTCTCATCCGGCCGGAACGCCAGCATGGCGATCCCGGTATCCGCCAGGCGTGTGGCCGTCTCGTGCTCGTCGAGCGTCGTCCCCCTCGTCGACGACCGCCTGCGCCCCTGGGGCCTTGGCTTGAGGGGACGCAGCGCGCGATCGAGCTGCAGCCGCTGGCCCAGGGCTGAACTCGCGGGCACGCGCACGTAGCTCGCTGGCAGGCCGTCGCCGGTCGGGGCCGGCTGGGCGGCGAAGACCTTGACCTGCCCACTTGAGGGGGAACTCGGACCATCCGGCGAGCGCGACGCCGGGCTGTCGGAGGCGACCTCGCTGTCCGGGGGCAGGGGGAGGGCAGGAGCCTGCGGGGTGGACAGTGGCGCGTCTCCCCCCGCGTCAGATGCGACCCATCGCTGGTCAAGATGCCCGGCGAGCCAGATGACATCGGCCAGCTCGCCAGGTGACAGCGCCTCGCGTTCGCCAACGGCGGCCAGCGCGGCCAGCAGACGATCGGGGAATGGCATGATTTACGGCTCGGCGGGGTTGAGGGCGCGCAGGACGTGGTTGCGGATGCGGTGGCGCTCCTCCTCGCTGTCCCATCGGCTGGTGACGGCGAGGTAGATGGCATTGAGGAGTTGGTCGGTGGCGACCTCGCGGCCGGCGTGGTGCTCGTCGAAGAACGCGGTGAGGTACTCGTCCAGGTGCGGCGGCAGCCGGTCGAAATGCGCCGCGATGATTCTGTTCATCGCAGCATAGTCAGGATATTTGAGGTCGAGCCTGATGCATCTACGCAGGAACGCCGCTGGGAACTCCCGCTCGCCGTTGCTGGTAAGCACCACGATGGGAAACTCCTTGCAGAGGACCCGCCCGTCGGTGACAGGAATTCTCGCCCCGTGATCATCGCTCATGACCTCCACGCAATGGGCGTCGCGCAGGCGCTGCAACTCCGGGATGTCGAAGCAGCCGTCCTCGAAGACCCCGAGGAGATCTCCCGGCAGGTCGATGTCACTCTTGTCGATCTCGTCGATCAGCAGGACGCGAGGTTTGCCTGTGGCTGCCAGGGCAGTGCCCAGCGGGCCCAGCCGGAGGAAATCGCCAATATCCGGGGTACGGGAGTGATCGAGATTGGCCTGCTGAAGGCGACCGATGGCATCATATCGGTACAGGCCATCCGTCAGCGTGGAATGACTGCTGATCTGCCAGCGCAGGACCGAGTCGAGGCCAAGCTCGTGCGCGATGCTGTAGGCCAGTGTGGACTTCCCAGTCCCGGGTTTGCCGGTGACGAGCAGCGGACGACGAAGGTAGATCGCCGCGTTGACAAGCTCGATCGTGTCCCGGTCCACCTGGTATGCCACCGTCTGCGGCGCTCCGATCCGGCGAGCGACCTCGCGACGGTTGGCGAAGTCGCGCCAGGGCGGGGGCGCCGGCCGGCGGCCAATGCCGTTGTGAGGGGTTCCGCTACCCTGGAAGATCCACCAGGCGGGCCGATCACCGCTGGCGGTCTGACTGTCTGAGCTGGTCATCGAGCCTCCAAGAGCTGATCCTGCCTGCCTGCCGATACAGTTGATCCTGTCTACCTGGGCGCCCGCAGCTGGGGTGCCAGGTCCTGTGGCTGCCAGTCCCGGTCGTCCCACAGGAGGACGAGGTCGTCTGGAACGGCATCCGAGGCGTTGCCCTGGGCGACCTGGTTGCGTACAGCGTGGACCTGCTTTGGCAGCCTGCGCAGCCGGGGGAGACCCGAGGCCGTCTTCCTGCCGCAGAGCTCCTCGTACAGCCGCCCCACAGGTCCATTGCGTCGCCACATCACCGCGGGGATACCGGCGTCGACCGCCGCCGTCAGCGCGGCGATGCGCTCGCGCCGGTGGGTCCTGCCAGGAAACTCCAGGGCGAGGAGCATGACGTCCTGCCCGTTGTCGCGCAGGGCAGACCGCACCTGGGCGATGCTGCGGTACGGAATGACGTCCGGCCGTCCGGGCGGTGTGTCCTGGCAGACCAGTCCCATCTGCCCATGGCCGTCACACAGTCTCGTCCACCGTTGCTGCCATGGATGGTTACGACGGCCCCGGGCTCGGACGACCAGCGCCGCCCACGTACCGAGAAGATCGGATCCAGACTGGTGGATGGGCCAGGTCTCGATTGCGTGATCCAGGAGCGCGACCGGAGCGGAGAACTCCACCCAGGCATGCTGGTACGAGCTGGCATCAAGCTCGGCGACGGCCTGCTGTACCAGGTGGAGGTGTTTCTTCTCCAGATTGGCCTCACGATGGAACGCGTCCGTCTCGCCCTGCAACACCCGGAGAGGATACGGCGAGGGAGGAGCATAGATGAGGATGGACAGTCGGTAGTGTCCATCCTTGCGACCATGCTCGTCAGCGCGGATCACGATGCATCGGGAGACGTCGGTGGCTGCACGGTCGGTCGCCGCTGTGCGGATGGCCGTCAGAGCGTCGGCCGGGATCGCGTAGCAGCGAGCGGCCCGGTCGGTCCACTGGCACAGGGCCTGCCGCGATCGCGAGTCCAGGACGGCGGCCAGGTGCTCCAGGAACACGACGACCGGAGGCACGGCGTCAATACTCATCTGCTCGCACTTGACGAATGCCAGCGATCTGAGCAGATCAGCCGCTGGAAATTCATCGAGAACGATATCCAGGGCCCGGTCAGCAACCATGCGGATATCTGCTGGCATGACGCCGTGCTGGATGGGGGAGAGTATTCGCCGCAGCTGGTCCCAGACCGCGAGGCCAAGATAGTCGAGCTCGTAGAGCATCTCACGAAGGTCCAGCGGCGGGGCCTCGCCAGTCGTCTCTTCAATGAGATATCCGAGTTGCTCCCACTGCATGGAGGGGGGATAGAAACAGACCATTCTGGTGACGAGCTTGCGCGAGTGGTAAGTGCCAGGGTGGTGAGTGCCGGCGGCGGCCGGAAGGCCGAGCCGCTCGGCCAATGCTCGCAGTACGTCAGGGTCGTCCAGTGACGGGGTGGCCAGCAGCGCGTCGCGCAGGCGATGCCTCTCCCTGCGACCAAGGCGCTGGGAGCTCGACGGCACTGGCGCCGGGAGTTGCCCGGGGGTGGCACTGGTCAGGGGCTGCGGTGGGTCCTGCTCGGCAGGGACGGGCTCGGCGCCCTGCCCGGGCTGGGCTTGATGAGGCGGTCCTATGTAGATGGCGGTGGGGCCGTAGATGTTGGTCTGGGTGTTGCCTCCGGAGTTGTTGGCCTGAGCTCCCTTCGAGCTGGAGAAATCGGCGGCTGCCGGCGACTGGGAGTGGGATGCTTCGGGCCTGCCGGTCGCGCGGGGGCGAAACAGCGCAGACAGCGCTCGTGCCCCGAGAAAAGGCCGACCTCCGGTCGATGTGTCTTGATGAGATCTATTCACGACAGCCTGCGGGCACTCTGGCTCCTGCGGACAGCATAGTGGCAAAATATCATGAAGAGCTTTCACAATTGGCCGCGAATCAGGCCAGTGAAAAACTATACACGTCGAAACAACGGTCAACCAGGGAATACCACCAGCGCGGGTACACTACTGCTGCCAGTGACGCGTCGTCCGGGTAGGGGAGTTGGCATGGCACGGCGGAGTCCTCGATTGATTTGGGCAGGCCGGGTGGGATTCGGCGTAGTCGTGACCGCACTGGTGACCTACTTGTGCGTCGTCGGGCTCGACCGGGCCGACCAGTTCGGCAGCGCCGCGGGCTGTGTGTTGGCGCTGGTCGCCCTCCTGGCGCCGTACCTGCTCCCGCCAGCTCAGGCGGCGCCCAGAGGGCAGGACGTCTGTGAACCCGACGAGATCAGGACCTCGGACACCGCAGCCAGCAATGACGTTCGTGGCGCGCAAGGCGTCCAGATCAACTACGGCGGATCGGGCACGCAGACCAACTGGTTCGCGTGAGCAGGCCCCGCGCTCGCTGCGACGCTCTCGCCGCGCAGGCTGGCAGCGCTGGTCGGCGAGCATGCCGCCATCGATCGGAAGCTGGAGACGAAGCTGCGTTCCTGGGCTGGGGAGTTGGGGTCGCCGAGCCCTCAGGACCTCGCGGCGGTCCGCACGACCATCTCCCGCATCGCCACCGAGGCCACCCGGGGACGCTGGACGGGCATCTCCACCACCGACGACAGCGACCACGGCGCCGGCCAGGCCGCCTCCCACACCGAACTGACCGCGATCGAGCGCCTCGACGAGATCCCCGGCATCAGCCCCCTGGGCGCCCAGATCATCCTCGCCGAGGTCGGTCTGGACATGACACGGTTCCCCACCGCCACCACCTCGCGTCCTGGGCCAAACTCACCCCCAGGACCATTCAGTCCGGAGCCAGGCACCGCCCCGGGAAGACCGGCAAGGGCAACCCATACCTCAACGGTCTGCTCGGCGAGGCCGCCACCGCAGCGGCCAGGACCAACACGTTCCTCGGCGAACGCTACCGACGCGACGCCGTCGCGTCCACCGAGAGCCCGGCTTGGGGCATTCCGAACGAGCACGCGCAGGATGGAATCCCCGGCAGGTCCCGCAGAGCAAGGGAAACAGGTACTGAGCTGCAGCAACGTCCCGGTTGCCTTGTTGAAGGGTTCGTTACGCTCGTATAGGACACCGGGTTGCCGTCGGTTGCTTTCCGCGCAAACCAGTCGATTGATGGCCAATGGCTGCTTCCGTGCGGAACGCTGGCCGTGATCGATTCCGTCCGGATCTCGGCCACGACCACCATCGCCAGCACGAACGTGGTCCTGGGTATTTCTTCCGACACTCAACACTTTGTTTACACTGTCAAGCGGCGCAGTGGCCTCATGAATCGAGGCTAACGTGTACTGTTTACAGTCATGGACGCCGCAGCCCAGGTACCGACCGAACGCCTTGTCTCGGCCGCAGAAGTCGCACGGATAGCTGGGGTGACCAGGGCAGCGGTCTCGAACTGGCGTCGGCGGTACCCGGATTTCCCCGCCCCGGTCGGCGGTGGACGCAACGCCCTGTTCCCGGAACCGGCAGTTCGCGAATGGCTCCAGAACCAGCGAAAAGGCAGTGACGTCTCTGGCGAAGTGCTGGTCTGGCAGGCGCTGCGAAGCCAGTACCACGATGAGATCGTGCAAGGCGTCGCTGATGTCGCCGGCTACCTCCTCGACGGGACCAGCGGAGTACTCAATCCCGCCACCCAGCGTTTGGTGGATGGTGTCTCCGCCGATAGCTCGCCGCCCGAACTCGCCGAGGCGCTCGCCGAGCGGCTCGCCAGCTCGACCAGCCGCACCGAGACACAGTACTGCTCAACCCCGCGCCTCGTCCGCGTCGTCCAGCAGTTCGTCGGCCCGGTCAGCGGAACGGTCTTCGACCCTGCCTGTGGCGCCGGTTCTCTGCTGCTCGCCGTTGCGAACGGCCAGGTAGCGCAGGTGGCCGGTCAGGAGCTGAGTGAGTCAGCCGCCCGTCTTGCCTGGACCCGTGCGAGGCTGGCCGGCCAGGAAGAGGTAGTGATCAGGCACGGTGATTCGCTTCGGGACGACCAGTGGCCCGGTCTTCGTGCGGACCTGGTCGTGTGCGACCCGCCGCCGGGCACTGCCGACTGGGGACGGGAGGAGCTACTCCTGGACCGCCGGTGGGAGTTCGGCGTCCCCACCCGAGGAGAGAGCGAGCTGGCCTGGGTACAGCACTGCTTCGCCCACACCGCGCCCGGTGGAACGGCGCTGATCGTCCTACCCACGTCCGCCGCGTACCGCAAGGCAGGGCGCCGGATTCGGGCCGAACTGGTCCGGCGAGGCGTGCTCATCCAGATCGTCGCGCTGCCGCCAGGGATGGACAGCGTACACGCCCAACCAGTCCATCTGTGGCTGCTTCGACGCCCCGGGTCTCCCGAGGACGCGGTCACCACAGTCAGGATGGTCGACCTAACTGGCGAAGACCCAGACGAGGTCGCCACGCCGGCACCGGACCACACGGCCGAGGTCCCACTGATCGAGCTGCTCGACGAGACGGTGGACCTCACCCCGACCCGGCATGTTCGTGCCCGCCGTATCGATCAGGTCAAGGAGTTCAGCGCGATTCGCGAGTCACTCCTGCAGCAGTGCCACGAGCTACTGCCGCTGCTCCCATCGTTGACTGGCGGCTGCGGCACCCTCGACGGTGCCATGGTCAAGGTCGCAGACCTGGCCCGGGCCGGCCTCGTCGAGTTCGCGGACGGCATCGCGAATTCCGCCAGCGATCAGCTGGACAACGACTTCCTGAACGGCTTCCTGCGTAGCGCCGCGAACATCGCGCGCTCAACGAGCGCCAGCGGCACCTTCCGGATCGACGCCCGCGCGGCCCGCCTACCCCAGATGAGTATCGACGAGCAGCGGCGCTACGGCACCGCCTTCCGGGATCTCGACGAGTTCGAGCGGCGCATCAAGGAGATCGCACGGCTGGGTGAGCAAGCCGCGTCCCTCGCGCGGGACGGGCTGACCACCGGGGCGTTGAACCCACCACGATCCGATCACTGAGCGTGCCCCAATTCCCGCAGGAACGGGCTGGCCTGCCCGCTCCACGACACGTGCAGGGCTTCCCGCCCCCGGGTACACGCAACGAACAGCACACATCGTTCCCGCAGCAGGTCACTGTCGTGCTGCAGGCGGTCTACCTCGACCGGGGTGACTTCCTTCAGAAACGGCACCGCGCTGGCGTTGACGCCCACCACCGCGACACAGCGGAACTCCAACCCCTTCATCGCGTGCATGCTCGCCAGGCGGACTCCCTCGATGCCGGCCCCCGGCTGATCTTTGACCCGAACCGCCTGGATACCGGCCTCACCGAGCGCGGTGCTCACCCGGTCCAGCAGGAGGTTGAACCGGGCACATATGGCGATCTCGCTCGGCTGGATGCCCTGGCTGGCCCATTCCCTTACCTGGGCGACCAAGGCGGAGACTTCCGCCTGCTCGCTGGGATGCCCCTTGATGGAGGGCCGGCCGCCATGCAGCAGGGAGCGGTACCCGGTGAGGCTGTCCACGCCGTCGCCGCCGAGATCCTCGATGCGCGTCGCGGACAGCAGCCCGGCGGCCCACGTGAGGATCTCCTCGGTGTTGCGGTAGTTGATGCGCAGCCTGCTGGTGCGGCCGGTAACCGAGATACCGAGCGCCCCCAGTGACACCCGGGAGTCATAGATCCGCTGGTGTGGATCGCCGACGATGAACAGGTCGTCCGGACCAGGTGCGACCGCGGCCCGCAGGACCCGCCACTGGGCCGGGTGCAGGTCCTGCGCCTCGTCGACGACGACATGCTCGAAGCCGTGTACGTCGAGATCCGTGTTCCGCAGCAGCTTCGCGGCCCTCGCGCAGATCTGAAGATGGGTAGCGCGACCGGTCGACCGCAGCTCGGTGGTGAAGGCCTCCATGGCCTGCCACACCCGGTCGCGCTGCCGGACGCCCAGTGCGGTGCCGCGCCCGCGTCGGGTCGCCGTGCGGTACTCGCTCGCGTCGCGAAGATCCTGTGCCAGCACGACGTGCCGGTACTCCTGCTCCAGGAACTGCTCGGTCCACGGCAGACCCAGCCGCCACTGGATCTGCCGCCACAGCTGGCGCTCGTCGGCATCCCCGATCAGCGACGGTGCCGTCCCCGCCAGCGCCCGAACGGTCCGGTTCGCCAGGGCGTTGACGGTGGTGACCTGGACCCGGGCGAGCTGCTCCTCGTCTCCCAGCAGCAGCGCGAGGTTCTCCCGGAGCGAGCAGGCCAGGGCGTTGGTGAACGTGGTCAGCAGCACCCGGCTCGTCAACGAGCGGGAGAGCAGATGCTTCACCCGGTGCAGCGCCACCACCGTCTTGCCGGTCCCCGGACCGCCGCACACCTGGGCGGGTCCGTTGTATGAAACTCGGTACGCGACCCGGCGCTGCGAGGGGTGTAGGAAGACCCGCCAGGCCGCGAACGGCTGGTCGAGGACCTCGGCGAGGTCCGCAGGGCCGGTGACGAGGGTGATGCGGTTCCTGGTGTTCGCGATCGCGGTCGCGAGCGTCGCCTCCGCCGCTTGGTCGGCGTCGGCCGGTCGGCGTTCGGCTACCACGTCCCGGTACACGTCGTCTGGCGAGAAACCCTCGGCGAGGAACTGCAGCACCTCGAACTGGTCCTCGGGCAGCAGCCCGCCGAACGCCTCCAGCTGCGAGGTGTCGGTGATGGTGCGGACCGCCCGCAGCACCTGATCGTCGATGCCGAGATCGCGTAGGGTGCGGTCCGAGTGCTTGGCGAACAGCAGCGTCGGGGCCTGCGCCGCCGCCTGCTCCAGCGTTGGGGTCAGCTGCTCGATCGCCACGACGTTGCGAACCTCCAGGGCGCGGGTCGCGGTGTTGACCGTGTAGAGCCGCTTGGCGGCCCAGGTGTACGCGTCATCGTGCGGCACGACGCTCAGCAGCAGGAACGTGTCGCTGCCGTCGTCTGGGGCCAGCACCACGCCGCGCCAGAAGTCGTTGATCCGGATGGTCCGCATCCGCCGGTCGCGGGCGTTGCTCACCGACTCCAGGTGCAGCCCCTTGTCGGAACGCAGCTCGGCGACGCTCAACTGCTGAAACTTCGCCATCGCCTTGCGGACGCCGGCCTTGACCGGCTTCTCCAGCACGTCGTAGCTCTCCCAGAAGCTGCTGGCGAAAGCGAGCTGCGGCACAGCGGATCCTCCTGCGGTGAGTGGTCAGACGGGACTGGCCGCGACCAACCGGGACGCCAACGCTCGGATGTCGGCGAGCAGCCGGGCCGGTGGCTGGTCGAGCTCCAGCGCGTGCTGATGGATGGTGATGGACGCGTTCCGCACCTGGTGCTGGGTCTGCGGAGCGTGGCCCTTCGCGTAGACGAGGTGCCCTTCCGACAGATGGAGCGCGGTGCAGTAACACAGCATCTGGTAGAGATCGGCGTTGGGGAATCCTTCGGGCCGCTCTGCCTTGTACTTGGCGTCGGCCACGACGCTGGGGGTGCCATCGTCGGTGTACAGCACGAAGTCGGGCTGGATCTGAATCCGGCGGAGCTCGTCGAGATGATGGGCGGCCTGGAGTACGCAGTGGCCGCCCTGGCCAGCCAGGGCCTCGCGCAGCGCCACGGTGACGAAGTCCTCGAAGACCTTGGCCATGTCGAACAGGAATCCGCTGACGGTGACCGCGCCGGACCTGTGATCAACCGATGCGCCCCGCAGCACGAGTGCTGCCAGGCGCAGGGCAGGCTGGTAGCGGGCGTTGAGCCGGGTGGGCCGCCACGCCGGCAGGTCACGGCCCAGGCCGATGACCGTGATGTCCGCCAGCCGGACCCGCAGCCGCAGCAGCCGACCGCGTACGTCGGCCGGCACGGCTCCCGGACGCCCGTGAGGGAGCCGGAGCAGCCGGTCGCAGGCGGTGCGCAGCAGCTGGTTCTCGGCGATGTCCGGCGTGTAGTCGTCGTGGACGATCTCCACAGGGAGAAGACGGCCGTGGTGCCTGCGGATCTGGTCGGCCTCACGGATCCGGCCACGCACCAGGAACGCGGTCTCCTCGGTGGTCCGGTAGCCCTGGAGCAGTCCCTGACGCAGCGCGTGTGTCGCCTGCCGCTCGAACAGCCGCGCCAGGACCGGAAGCAACTCCGGCTCTTCCTCCAGCAGCACGTCGTCGTTGCGCCAGCCCTTGGCCGAGAGACTGTAGCCGAGCAGGAACAGCAGCCGGGCGATCGGCACCTTCGGCCTGATCCGCAGCGTGAGCGGTGAACCGTCGGGCACGGTCACGGTCGCGGTGCCGACCACGCCCTTGGCCTTCACCAGCCAGAACCCGGGACGGTACGGATCTGGCCCGGCCTCGACCAACCGGGAGGCCGCCAGCGCCCGCCCTGCGGTGTCGCTGAGCGGGAAAGACCGCGCCGTGCCGTGCTCGGCCAGCTCGACAGCGTTCATAGCGGCTCCGGCGCGCCGGGTTCTGCCAGCGTCGACGCCGATACGGGCGCCGGGGACACCGGTGCTGGGGCGACGGCCGCGCGAAGCGCGCGCAAGCCGTACCGCCGCTCCACGTTGACGTCGTCCCCGTAGTGGTACTCCTCCAATAGGGGCAGGATCTTGGTACGCCAGGTGCGCTCCAGCCCGCCCTCGCGATACACCCCGGGCTTCATCAGGTACGACGGGCCAATCCGGAAGTCGGGGTCGTCGATCCGGGCGTTCAACGCGTCGAGCAGCTCGGCGGGCTCGACTCCCCGGTTCTCGCGGGCCAGCCAGCGGCGCAGCAGCCCGCTGGTCGGTTCGGTCCGGGGCGAGAGCTCGACGAACGCGAAGCGGCGGCGCATGGCCGCGTCGACGAGTGCGATCGAGCGGTCGGCGGTGTTCATGGTGCCGATGACGAACAGGTTCGGCGGTAACGCGAAGTCATCGCCGGAATAGGTCAGCCGCACCGACTTGTTGCGGTACTCCAGCAGGAAGTACAGCTCGCCGAAAACCTTCGCGAGGTTGGCCCTGTTGATCTCGTCGATGATGAGGAAGTGCGGGATGTGCCGGTTGCCCTCACTGGCGGCCAGGTCGGCCAGTTCCCGAAGCGGACCGTCGGTGAGGCGGAAGGCGACCTCCCGGGTATCCGGATCCTCCATCGGCCGGAACCCCTCGAAGAAGTCCTCATAGGCGTACGACGGGTGGAACTGCACCAGCTTGACCCGCTCCGGGGCGCCGGCTAGGTACTCGGCCAAGCCGAGCGCCAGGTAGGTCTTGCCGGTGCCGGGCGGTCCGTACAACACCAGCTGCCGCTCGTCCCACAACAGTTCGCGGACCTCCCGCAGCCACCCGACGTCGTGGATCAGCAGCCGCTGCGCGAGGTCGTCATCCGGCTCTGGCAGCTCCAGCTCACGGCGGGCCGCCAGCGCGGCGAGTTCGACACTCGGATCACTCTGCGTATCCTGCGCTTCTTCGGCCAGTTCCTCGTCGCTGCGGCCCAGCCCGGCGACCAGCGCCTGGACGGAGGTGAGATCCACCAGGTCGTGTGGTATGGACAGCTTCTGCTGGATCTCCTCTGGCAGCTCTTCTGTGGCGTATCCGGTGCTCTGCCACTCCACCGGGCGCCGCAGATTCGACCAGCCGCTCTCCGACGCGACCTGCTCGACGCCGCCGGTGATCTCGCCGACGAACAGCTGACCGTTGGAGATCGTGCAGACGGTGTCCCCCGGTTTCATCCGCGACAGGAAGGCGTGGAACTCCTCGACCAGTTGCTTGCGCTGGCCGTACGTCGCGGTGGCCTCGTAGTCCTCCTCCACGAAACCGCGGATCTGCTCCTTGCTCGCCCCCTGACGTACGCCGGCGCGCAGCCGCCCGGCGGCGACGCTCACCAGCCCCTCGGGAAGCCACAGCCGCGCGACCAGATCAAGGGCGGAGACGCTAGAGCCACGCACCAACCAGGTTCGGTTCGGCCCCCACCCCGCTTGTTCCAGGAAATCAGCCAGCGGACGTCCATCGGTGGTCTTCCACTGGGTCCACCCGTTGGCACTGGACCCGGTCAGGATATCGCCTGCTGCCGACGGGGAGTTGCAGGTGATGTCTCTGGTCGTCTCCAGATGATCGGGGAATTTCGTGGATGTCACGATCGCCCCCTCGACGATCAGCTGCTCCCGAAGCTTGTACGACGATGGGATGCGGGCCCGAAACGACGGCACAACCTCCGCTCTGACCGGCGAGCCGGCCAACACGGTAAACTTCTGGCTACCGTTCGTGCCCTTGTCGGACAGAAGACGCCCGCGTGCCACAAGGCCGCCGTGCGGCAGACTCAGTTGGAACTCCGGGTACTCGTCGGACATCAGCCGTTACCGTCCTTCCGCTGGGTGGGGGCGGGAGCATGACGGGGGCCGTGTCCCGGTGGCGGGGCGAGCGTCGAGGTGTAGTTCTCCCCGTCAACGAGCGGCGTGGTCAGACTGACACCTACCGTGGCCATCCGGTCGTACTCGGCGAGCACCAGGTCTTTGGTTCGATACGTCCCGTACTTGGCGATCTCGTTGTTCTTCAGCCCGCCGGTTTCGGACTGGAACGTCTCCAGGATGTACTCCACGTCGGGCCGATCGATGCCGTACAGGTGGAAGAAGTACCCGTCCAGCTCCGCCCGGATCCTCGCCCGCCGCTCCTCGTCCCACCGGAAGGGCCCCAGATCCACCGGATCATCCAGGTCCCGAGCAAGCCCTTCCATGTCGTAGGCGGTGTACACCAGCTCGAGAACCCGAGGAACGATGAACGGCACGTGGGGCTCCATCTGATCCGGAGCGGGGACTGGCAACTGCTTCCATGTCATCAGCGCCATATGCGCGCCGCCGACCTTCTGACGGCTGACATAGTCGAAGACCAGCGAACTTTGTACGGCGAGGAGCGTACTTACAAGAACCGGACTTGCCCTTGGCAGCATCAAGGGAAACGTATTTCCGACCGGTACCCGAGGAATAAATGCGGGGATGGCAGTACGCTCATTCGTGGTCGACGTTACATCGCACCAGCCACAGAGCCAAGTTCTGTCCCACGAAGCATCCGCAAGTCGACTCGACACCCCAGAGACTTCAACATCTCGACCGTTCCTTCGAGTGCAGATGAGTCCTTCATCTTGAACCCAATGCAATGGAAGTGCCAGGCGGGCAGGGTTGGCCAGTTCCGGTACCGAAAGGTAACGTGGCTGATTCTGTCGATTGACTGCGGTTTCACTCCTTATTACATCTGCCACACGATGACTAAAGTAGCCGACCATCTTGGCCTCGTAGAGCGGGAGCATCCGCTCACCCTGCCGAACGAACACGTTTCCCTGGAGTTCCCATCCTTCGCGATCGAGCTGCTCTCGGCTACGAAAGAGATCTGAGTCGTCGGTCATATCAAAAAGGCGCTTAAAGACAATGCCCCACGGGTTTCCGTCGCTCCGAGATTCGTCCCACAGTACAGGTAGGCGCCGATAAATCGCGGCAGTAAGATCCGCGTTATGGCGCGAAACAAAGATCGGCAAAGTCCTGGTGTTCGGGTTAATGAAGGAGATCTCCTCTGAATTCAGCTCGAATGTTCGACGTTCGTCATCCAGGTCTGCAATGTCAAAAAGGAAGAAGGCGAACCTAGAGATGGGTTCAACGAGTGATCGTCCAGCAAGCGACAACAGGCAGAACTTTTGGCTGGAATGTACGCCAACAAATATCGGCTTTCGGTTCTCGAAGTCGTATAAGCAAGAAATTGCGCCACGGCGAGTAAGATCACTGAAGAGATGTTGCGCTCCCGCCCCGGTTGCAATTGCCGTCGGGACAATACAGCCTGCGCGACCGGTGGGCGCCAGTATTGAAGTAAACCGTTCAACAAATAGCTGGTCTATCTGGAGCACGGTGACGCCCTTGACGGTCAGACCCCTGCCGCACAGCGGAAATACGCCGGACTTGCCAGCAAAATGAAGGCCGGTTTTAACCATCCGTCGCGCGATGTGATACCGGATTCCATATTCCGGATTCTCCACCACCCATTCGGCGATACGTGTTCGCCGCGCGGCACCCGTCAATGCAGCAATAGAAGGTTCGATGACACCGAAATATTCCCGCTCATCGAATGCGAGCTCATCCCACGGGGGATTCCCAAGCACGCAGGAAAAACCACCATTCCAACCAGTGGTTGGATCTACTGATTCGCGACCATTGTCCGATACAGAGAAGATGTGGGGAAATGCGAGATGCCAGTGGAAGAACCGATACTCCCGACTGAGTCGCACGATTTCGTCGTGCGTAGCCTGGGAAGCGGCGGCGCCAGCCGGGTCCCGGAGGGCACGGAAGACCTCATCGGTGACCGGCGGCGGGGCATCCTTGCTCTTGTGCCACATGAAGGCTGCGCACCAGGCGTCGGCGACATGCACAGCGTGCTGGTATGCGGATGCGGATTCCCAGTCTCGGTACGCCGAAGCCTGGCTTCGGACATCCCGAAGGGTGTTGGCCGGGGCGGCCGTGACCCGCCGCAGATCGGCGGCGAACGACTCGTTGCTGACCGCCGGCTCCGCCGACAAGCTGAACAGCCCGTCCTGGCCGGCCCGCGAGGCGGCGTTCTGCCGTTCCAGGAAACGGGCGTAAGCGGCGTCGTCGCCTTCGACGGCTTTGAACGCTTTGTCGGGGATGCCGTCCCGGAGGAGGGCTGGCGTCACACCGATCAGCGCGTTGCCGTGCTTGATGTGGGCGTCGAGGAAACCGAGCGGTTTGCCGGGCTCCATCGCCTCCAGCCACAAGGAGACCTTGGCCAGGTCGACCGCCATCGGGTTGAGGTCGACGCCGTAGACACATCGGCCGATGACCTCGTGCAGGGCGTGCCGAACCGTGTCGACGGTGGGTTCGGGGTTGCCTTCCCGCACCGCCGCGATCCGTTTGGCGATCCGGCGGGCCGCTGCGACCAGGAAGTGGCCGGAGCCGCAGGCAGGGTCGCAGACGGTGAGCGAGAGTAGTTCGTTGACGATGCCATCGGTCGGGTCAACCTCCCCGTTGCGGGACGCCCGCTGCTCGCCGCGTTTCTGGGCGGCGTCGATGACCGGGTCGAGGCTGGAGTCGAGCAGTTTCTCGATCAGCGAGCTTGGGGTGTAGTAGGAACCGGTCTTCTTGCGGTCGTTGCCGAGCCGGTTGACCAGTTCGAAGGTGTGATCGACGGCGCTGTGCTTGGGCACGAGTTCCAGCAGCGACTCGTAGATGGAGCCGAGTTCCTCGGCGCCCATGTTGCGGTAGTCCACCTGCCGCCAGCGGGCGGAACCCTCGTCGCGAACCCTGGCGAGGTGGCGGACCGCGTCCAACAGGTACGCGTTGGACAGGGACAGCCCGCGCAGCGGGGCGTCGGCGTCGGTGTCGTCGAAGAGCCCGCCGAGCCCTGGCAGCCCGAGTTCCGGGCGGCCGTGCTCGTCGCCGAGCGCGTCGAGGACGATTCGCAGGGCCTGGTAGAGGTCGCTGTGGGCGGTGCCCCGGCGGCGCATGGCCTGGCGGCGCAGGCGCGCCGACGAGAAGTAGGTCGCGTACCGCTGCCGGGTTTCCTCGGTCGTGCCGGGTGGGTGGAGCACGTCGCGGTCTTCGGCGACAAACAGGAAGATCATGCGGTACGCCAGGCGCAGCAGTGCGGCGTGGAAAGCATCGACGTCGAGGTCACGGCGAAGCTGGGTGTTGGCGGGGTGGTTGAGGAAGCCCGTGCCGAGGGTGGTGAGGGCGTTCTGGACGCCGTCCCGGTGGTGATCCAGTGCCCGGGTGCCGGACTCGATCGCTTCGAGTCGCCACCGTTCTAGCCAGCAGGCAGATGGTGGTGCTGCCTCTGCCACGTCGAAGCGCGAGACGTGCAGTAGCCGGTAGAGCAGGACAAACTCGCTGAACAGCTCACCGTCGAAGATCGCTTCCAGGTCGAATTCGACGTAGGAGGCGGTGGCCAGCGCGCTGGAGTCTCGGAGGATGCGCAGTTGCCGGCCGTTGGTGAGCACGCCCCAGAGGTGGGACTCGCAGCGGTTCAGGCACTCCTGCACCAGCGACTGGGGTGGGATGCTGCTGGGAATCACCCGTTTGTCGAGTTTGGCGGACCAAGGTGCCAGGTGGATGAGGACGTGGTTCCAGCGGTGGGTGATCGGGAAGCTGGTGCCGCCGCCGTCAGCGGTGATGCCGGAGGCGCCGATCGAGGTCAGCCGGCCGAAGCCGAGTTCGGCGAACAACGGTTCCAGCCAGCGGGAGTTGGCCAGCCCGGTGGGGTCGGATGGCGTTTCGGCTTCAGGCGCCACGGGGAGTTGCTCGCGGAGTTCCTTCCAAACCGATTTGAGGTAGTCCCAGTGCCGCTCGGCGTCGTCGCGTACCGAGCGAGATCCGACGACGTTGTAGTCGCCTGGTGCGCATCCCTTGACGCCCTTGCCTTCGGAGATGCGCAGCAGCATGTCGGCTGGGAGTAGGCCGCCGACGGTGTGGACGGCCGAGAAGACCTGGTTGCGGGCGGTTACTGACATCAGGCCACACCCCCGAGATCGGACACCGGTAGGTAGACGTAGGTGCCGAGAAGGTCGGCGGGTTTCTGCACAGTGACGGTCACGCCTCGGACGATCTCGCCGGAGGCGCTGCGGACGCGGCGGTGGGAGGCCAGCAGTTCGGCGGCGAGTTGCTCGCCGTAGGTCTCCAGATGTCCGGTGATGGCGGGGAGCGCGTCGAGCAGCCGGCCCATGGTGCGTTCGCCGAACGTGGGGTCGGTGTTCTCGGCTGCGGTGGCATCGAGCAGGTTCAGCACCTGTTCGGGCGGCAGCCAGGCCGCGTTCGCCGGTGATCCTTGGAAGGCCAGCAGCCGGGCGTCTTCGGCGACCAGTTGGCGCTCCCCGATACGGGACGGCAGGGTGAGGTGGAAGCGGTAGCGCACCAGCAGCAGCGTCGTTCGGGCGTCAACCGCCCTGGTCCGCAGCACGCCGCAGCGACGCGCGGGGCGGGGACCATCGGCCTGGGCATCGAGGGCGGCGTTGAGCAGGTATCCGGCGAGTGTTCCGACGACGGGGTCGGTGCGGACCAGTGCCGCTTCGCCGCGGGTGACCGCTGCGGTCTGCAGGAACGGGATGGGACGGTCGACCGCGTCACCGCCGAGCAGCGGGGCGAGTGCGTCTCGGAGGCCAATGGGGGTGTTGCTCACGTCAGCGGTGAAGTCGCCGCTGGGGTCGTCGCGGAGCACACCGTCGAGTGCGGCCAGCGCGTTGCGAACGAACTCCCGGATCTCGCCGGCTCGGCCGAGGGTGTCGCGGATCGCGGCCACCTCCCGGGCGACCTCCTCGGGTCGGATCGTACGCTGGGCGAAGCGGGAGCGGGAGGTTCGTTCACGTTCGGCGGCGGAGTTCCAGTCATTCTCCAGCTGTGCCGCCTTCCGGTCGATGGTGCTGAGTTCATCGAGGTCGAACAGGGTCTCCTGCTGGGGTTTGCGGCTCCGGACGAGTAGCCATTCCACGATCGCGTCGGTCACGGCCGTTGAGGCGGCATCCGGTACCGATACGCAGATGCCCAGATCCTTGCGGATCTGGCGGTGTTTCTTGATGAGGACGTCGAGGACCTTGCCGTCGATACCGTTGTCGCTGCCGTAGAGGGTGATGACCCGGACGGTGTCGCGGCGTTGGCCGAACCGGTCGACCCGACCTTCCCGCTGGTCGTGGCGGGTGGGGTTCCACGCCAGGTCGTAGTGGACGACCGCGTCGAAGTGGTGCTGCAGGTTGATGCCCTCCGACAGGCAATCGGTGGCGATCAGAACGCGACGGGCTGAGCGATCATCGCCGGCCTCATCGGCCAGGTCGTCGATACGCTTGAGCCGCTGCTGCGGGGACAGCGTCCCGGTGACCGCGCGGACGATCGTCTTCTTGCCGAGCTTGCCATCCAGGTGCTCGGCGACGTACTCGGCAGTCGGGATGTAGCGGCAGAAGACGATCGGATGGTGTCCGTCGGCGAGCAGGGCTTTCAGGTGCTTGGTGAGGGCGGCGAGTTTGCGGTCTTCGGCCGGTCCCTCCAGGGTCTCGGCGCGGGCGGCGAGTTCGGCCAGGCGCGCTCCTGACTCATCGGTCTCGGCGCCCGGGGCCACGTCCAGCCCTTCGAGCGCGTCGCTGTCGGCGGCGTCGCTGGTCAGCGGGGCGCCGAGGATATCGGCTTCTTCAGCGCTGGCGGCGGCTGCGGCGGCGGACCGGGTTCGCAGGGTCTGGGCGGCTGCTCGGGGTGAGGAGACCAGCGAGCGGAGCAGCGCGATCGCCGACCACCAGGCGATGCGCTGGTCGCGTTTGCCCCTGCCTCCGGCGAGATCCACGCGTTCGCTCGCGTACGCGATCGCGTCGTCGAGCAGGGCGTGGTAGGCCGGCGAGAGCTGGTAGGTCGCGTCCTTGAACAGCCGGTCGGAGGGGAACGCGGTGGATTCGGCGAGGCTGTCGTCGGCGAGGCCGTCCTCTTTGGTGAGATATCGGCGCACGTCGGCGCGTTTGCGCTGCACGAAGTGGGCTGCGAGGAGCCGGCGACCGGAGTCGGTGTCCAGATTGACGTCGGCCAGTTCCGGTCGGACCAGGCCGAGCAGGTTCCGGAAGGCGCTCTCCTTGCCGCTGTGGGGGGTGGCCGTGACCAGCAGCAGGTGGCGGTTCTCGTCAGCGCAGACGCGCTGGAGCAGTTCGTAGCGCAGTTGGTTCTGGGCCGATCGGGTGTCGTCGGCCACGACACAGGTGTGCGCCTCATCGACGATCACGAGGTCTGGGCAGTGCCGGACGAAATCGTCACGGTGGCGGGTGGACTTGATGAAGTCGGTGGAGACGATGACGTGCGGATGCCGGTCGAACAACGACTGACCCAGGTCGAGCCCGCGTTCGAGTTTCGACACCGTGGAGGCGAGCACCAGTTCGGCGTCGAGGCCGAACTTCACCCGCAGCTCTTCCTGCCACTGCTCGGCCAGCGCCGGCGAGCACAGCACAGCGAGGCGTTGCGCGGTGCCCTGCGCCAGCAACTCACTGACGATGAGGCCAGCTTCGACGGTCTTGCCAATACCGACGTCGTCGCAGATCAGCATCCGAACGGTGCGCTGCCGCAGCGCCATCATCAGCGGAACGAGCTGGTAGGCGCGGGGTTCGACCGCGATCCCGGCCAGCGATCGGAAGGGGCCAGCGCCGGAGCGGAACCCGATCCGCAACGCCGACCGCAGCAGTCCGGCTGCCTGCGCGTCACCGAGGTCCGCAGCCGACGGCGGCGCGAACTCGGCGCTGGAGATCTGCTCGAATGCGGGGAAGACCGCGGCGATGTCGTCGTCGCTACCGCCCAGAGGGCGCAGCACCAGCAGGTCGGAAGCGCTCTCGGGCAACACGACCCACTCCCTGCCGCGTGCTGAGACCAGCGAACCGGCCGTGAAGGTGGCAGTCGTCATCGGCAACGTCCTTACCTCGTCACTTGCGGGTGGTCACCATTGTCAACGCCCACGCTGGCCTCAGCGGCTCGCGCCCGCGCCGAAGTACCGCCGGTGCTGGTCGACGATTGCCGACCAGTCAGCGTCGTAGGGGAAACGCACGACGTCCCAACCCCTGTCGTAGAGCCGTTCCTCGGCATCCGCGTCCCGCTCGGCGATGACGGTGTGCTTGTGCATCGGTCCGTCAACAAAGACCGCGACGCTGGCACCAGGCAACCGGTAGACGTAGTCGGGTCGCGCCAGCGCGTCGGCGACGAACGTCTGCGCCTCGTCTGGCAGCCGCAGCCCTCGCTCCTTCAACCAGGCGATGAGGTCACGTTCCAGGCTGCTGTCGGACTGGGCCGCGAGCCGGGACAACTGTTCGGACCGCGACTCGCCTCGACCCGTGGTGTTGGCGTGGGCGTTGGCGAAACGCAGCAGCAGGTCCCGGACCGAGTGCCGGTCGATCATCGCGTGGTTGAGCTGATTGCCATAGGTCAGCAGGCACTCGTAGCAGCCGCGCTCGCAGGGCCGGTCGGGATGAGCGCCGCCTCGGTCACTACCGTCGGGATCGAAGTGGCAGATGGCGAGTGCTTCGGCGGCGGCCCGAGCGAGCGCGTCGTGATCCGACTGCATCAGCCGCAGCACCCCGGCGCCACCTTCGGCGGCTTCGGTGAACAGCATCCGGTTGCGGGGGCCGTCGTCGGGGGGCAACAGCTCGCTGGTCAGCTCCGAATCCTCCAGCTCGAACACCGCCTCGATGCCCCGTTCCAGGGCATACATCAGCGACAGCGCCACCGGCGCATCCAACGGGGTGTCGAGCGTGAGGACCATGATGTTGCGCCGGTCTTCCACGTAGGGCAGCACCCGCTTCTTGCGTCGCCGCTCGTTGCCGTCAGCGTCGATGACCGGCATTTCGCTGGAGTCGCCGGACGCCTCACTGGCGTCGCGTTCGTTCATCCACCGGCCGTCGGCGGGGTCGAGCCAGAAGCCGTCGGGCTCGTCGGGCCGGGCGCGGACCCTGCCCATGTTGGTGATGCGCACGGTGGCGGAGTCGCCGTAGGACACGGTCGCGAGCTTGCCGTCCGCGTTGGTGATCAGCGCGTCGCGGCGGCCAGGCCGCACACCATGATCGTGGAAGCGGTACGAGGTGACCAGCCGGAACCCGGCCCGACGTCGCTCTTCCTCGTCTGAGGAGATCCGCTCCCGACGCTTGGTGAAGACCGTGTGCAAGTGGAGCAGGCCGTACGTGGTGTCCCGCAACGTGGCCCGGCACATTTCGCAATGGTCGGCCCGGTCGCGGGGATCATGGTGGTAGCCGCAACTGGGGCACCGCCGGGCACTGCTGGTGACCACCTCGCCGTTGGCGTCCGGCGGCAGCTGAATCCGGGTCACCTGGTACCGGGATCCCTCGTGGTAGATGAGTGCCCCCGGCCCGAACTCGCGAATCGCCAGGAACCGAGGCCGTTGCAGGTAGTCGCCGTCACCGTAGCGCCGCCCGCGCATCGGCACGTACGCGGCCAGCGGCAGCCGCGGGAACGAGTAGCCGGGTAGGAAACCCTCGCTGGCCAGGTACCGGTACGGGTTGAAGTCCGACAGCACCGATTTGCTGTCCACACTGTCGTTCTTCAGCAGGTTCAGCTGCGTTTCCGCCTCGCGACGCCGCCCCACCGCGATCTTGCGGTCCCGATCGGACAGCGTGTGATCGAGCACGCGGCGGTTCTGCTCGGCCTGGTCGACCAGAGCCGCCTTGAACAGGTCCCGCCACCGGTCGAACGCGCGGTTGAACCGCTCGGGCGCACCCCGCACCGTGTCCTCGATCCACTGGGTCTCGTCCCACCAGCTCGACTCGCCGAACACGTCGGTGAGCCCGGTAAAGACCCGGCGGGCGGCGGCCACGGCGCGGCGCGGCGCGGCGGTGTCGCGCAGCGCCGCCGTGATGTGATCGTGCAGGTTGAGCACGGGATCCGGACGCCGGGCGTCCTCGGTGTAGCCGATGTCGATGACTTCTGGGATCGCCCGTCCCAGCTTCAGCCCCGCCTCGGCCAGCCAGATCGAATGAACGTGGGATCGCACCAGGTCCTCGTTCGCCAGATCAAGACGCGGCGGGGCCACGGCTCCAGCGACCATCCGCTCAGACCGGCGGAAGTAGTACTGGTCGTGGCTGTTACCGGTGGCACAGTAGGTGGTGACCAGGGCCGGTTGCCCGGACCGTACGGCGCGGCCGCTGCGCTGGGCGTAGCTGGCCGGCGTCGGCGGGACGTTGCGCATCATCACCGCGTTCAGCTCGGAGATGTCCACCCCCAGCTCCATGGTCGGCGAGCAGTACAGCAGCTTGAGTTCGGCGTTACGGAACGCCTCCTCCCGCCGCTCCCGTTCCTCGGGATCGACCTGGGCGGTGTGTTCCCGGGCCATCAGCCCGGCCAGTTCTCCGGCCGCGTTGAGGTACAGGTCGCGGAAGAACACGTTGACCCGGGGCCCCTCACCGCTGGCGTAGGTACGAGTCAACGGATCGTGAATGCCGGTCTCGCCGCTACCGGCCTTCCAGATCAACGAAGCCGCCGCCACGCGGTACCCCGTGGTCGCCGGCCCCGCCGCTCGCCGGAACCGGCCAGCGTGCTGCGGCGCCACCGTGATCTGTTTGCAGATCCCCGCGCCAGCGAGGACTTCCAACAACTGTTCGATGACCAGCTGGGTGTCATCGACCGACAGGTGCCTGAAATGCGCCCGTCGCAGGTACTTGCCGAACTTGGCCCGCCCCGACAAGAACAAGCCGGACCGGTCGAGGCCGGGCCGTGACGCCTGCGGGTAGGCGGTGCCGACCCTGGGTCGATCGCTGGTCGAGAGCACCCACGGGTCGACCAGCCGCTCCTCGGTAGCCCGCTGCAGGGTGTCGAAGTCCTCCCGGAAGTACTGGACATCGATGGCCAGCGCGCGGCGCATCTCGTCGAGCAGCACCCTCATGATCTCAACGCGCTGCCCGGGATCCGCGTCACGCAGGACGGCCTCGGTGCGCGCCCACCGGTCCTGAGCACCAGCGAGCCACTCCAGGTCCGCATAGTGGATCTCCAGCAGACCGGTCTGCTCAAGGTTGGGCATGGTGACCCGCCACCCACGTTCCAGGTCCAGGTACAGCCGGAACGCGATGACGTCCTGCAGGGTCTTCGCGGCGTTGCGCGCCAGCGACGGCGCCAGATCGGTGGTGCCGGCGTAGTCAGCAACCTCTAGGCCGAGGGCGCCAGCCACGCGCGCGGCCAACTCCTCGTGGGTGATGCCCTCGTCGCCGGCCTCGACCGTCGCCCGGTACAGCGCGCTGCGCAGTTGAGTGATCTGCACGAAATCGTTGAAATGGCCAGCTTGCAGGGACGCGTCCTGGCGGTTATCGACGAACGTCAGCAGCTTGCGGGCCTTGCGACCCAGAGCCTCGGCCGGCACCTGCTTCAACGACCGCACGATCGACGCCGACACCAGGGAGGTGGCCGAGGAACGTCCCTCCTGGTCGAGGGTCGCCAGCTTGGCGAAGTCCCGGCCACGGACCTGCTCGTAGCTCACCCCACAGTGCAGGCAGAACAGGAATGGCGACGGGATGAAGGTGGCCGTCAGGTCGCCCTGCCCCTCAACTCCGTAGGGATCAACGCTGACGGCCACCGGCAGCCGTGGGCGGAAGGAGTCGCGGACCACCTCCTGCCCGGAATGATCAAGTTCCAACCACGACTCGGGTAACCGGCGGTCTTCGATCGCCTGCTCGGTCGTGGCGGGCCACGGTCGATCGGAGCTGACATACAGGTAGCCGGCCCCGTCCCGGCCGCCGCTGGCTGACGTGTCGCGGCGTGGCCCGTAGACCACGCTGTGGTCTTTCTCGGTGCGCCAGACCGTCAAATACTCCTGCCCGCACTCGCGACAGAATGCGAGCGGGAGCAAGATCTTCCCGCCGGAGCCGGGTTGTATGAGCTGATAGTCACGCGTGAGGTGGCGGGTCTCCTCGTCCTCGCAGGTGACATAGACGGTGTCACCCTTCGAGAGGAACTGATGCAGCCGAAACGCGAACAAAGGCCGGTCGGTAACCGGGTGGCGCGCCTCGGACCCGCTCTTGAGGGTGCGGCGGATCGCCTCCACGCAATCCGCTGAGGTCAATCCGCTGGAGGCGGCAAGCTCCACTGCGGCCTCCTCGATCTTCGCCGGCTTCTGGCGGATCAGCCGGCCCGATTCGTCAGTGGCCAACCCGAACCGGGTCTCGATCCACCGGGCGAGCGGATCATTGACCAGGTCGTCATAGGCCCTTGGCGCGTCCAGCGCGCGCAGGCGTTCGGCCGGCACCTGATCAGGTGCCGGCGCGGTGGCCCGAATGAGCGTCTCGCCGATCACGTCGTCGGACTTGACCTCGACGCCGAACAACGTGGTCGCTACCCTGGCCACGACTTCGCACTGATCGGCGGCACTGCCTTCGCTGGAGATGGTGGCTGAGGTGCCAATGCACTGCAGGTGCTCGGCCTCGCATGCCTCGCGGACCCTCCGAATCAGCATGGCCACATCGGCGCCCTGCCGACCGCGATACGTGTGCAGCTCGTCGAAGACCAAGAAGTCGAGTCCCTTGGCCATGCGGATCAGCGAACGCCGGTCGTCGGGCCGGGTCAGCATCAGCTCCAGCATCACGTAGTTGGTCAGCAGGATATCGGGTGGATTGTCGCGGATTTCCTTGCGACGAGCGTCGCTCTCCTGGCCGGTGTAGCGGGCGTAGGTGACCGGTTCGCGACCAGGCCCGTACCCGTCACGCAGGTACTTGTCGAGCTCTTTGAGCTGGCTGTTGGCCAGCGCGTTCATCGGGTAGACGATGATCGCTCGGACACGTTTCGGTGCTGTGGGCTGCTGCTGCCGGTCGCGCAGCGCGCGGTCGACGATCGGCACGATGTACGACAGCGACTTGCCGGATCCCGTGCCGGTGGTAAGCACATAGGAGACGCCTGCCTGAGCCTTGGCAATCGCCTCGCGCTGGTGGCGGTGCAACGTCAGCGGTCGGCCGTCGCAGGCTGTCCCGCCCTCGGTCTTGTCCTTCTGGAAGATATGGGCGCACTCCGGGTGCAGCACCTGCTCGGCTACCAGTTCCAGCACCGTTCCACCCGATGCGAAGAACGGGTTGAGGGACAGCCACGGATCCGGCCATTGTGACTTGGCGTCGAGGTCTGTTTCGACGAACCCCTTGATGCGATCATCACGGATGATGGTGCCGCCCTCGGTGAACGCTCGATAGTCCTTGATGAGTTGCTGGTGGATCCCGAAGACGTTCATACCGAACCCGCCAGCAGGAGCGGACGCGGTCACAGGTCGCCCGGCTGGCGGCTTCGGCTGCGGCACCCGGGCCTCAGGGCGGGCAGCGGAGACGCGCTGTACTGGGTCGAAATCCTCCCAACCGGTGACGCCGCCACCGCCGGTGGCGAACGGTCGTAGAGCCTCTCGCACGGCGACGGCATCGTCTGGCCGGTCGGCCGGCTGTTTCGCCAGGAGCCGTTCCACGAGTCGCGCCACACCATCTGGCACGTCCGAGCGCAGTAGACGCACGGCCGGCGGTTCCTCGTTGAGGTGCTTCTGGCCCAGTTCGTAGGCCGAACCGTCGTGGAACGGGGCGACCCCGGTGAGCAGTTCGAACAACACGCAGCCGAGGGCATACAGGTCGGCTGCCTGCGTGACCGCCGCAGCCTGAAACTGTTCGGGTGCCATGTATCGGGCGGTACCGACCGTGACCCCGGTGCTGGTCAGCTTGCCGCCTTCGATGTCATCGACGATGCGTCCCATGCCAAAGTCGAGCACCTTCGCGGTGCCGCCACGCAGCAGCATGACATTTGCCGGTTTCAGGTCGCGATGCACAACGTCGACAGCGTGAGCGGCCGACAGTCCATCGGCGATCTGGAACCCGAGCGCCGCGACCCACGAGACCGGCAAACGAGGATTCTCAGCGAGCAAGACCCCGAGCGTCTCCCCGTCAAGGAGTTCCATCGCTAGGTACGGCAACCCGCCCTTGTCCACCCCACCGTCGATGGTGCGTGGAAGGTTTTCATGCACCAGTTTGCGCATAATGCGAACCTCGCGAGCGAACCGCTCGACACTGGTGTCACCTTGCGACACCCAGGAGGCGCCTGACCGGCCACGCAGAATCAGCTTGACCGCCACGAAGCGGTCGGGGTCGTCCTCGATCGCTTGGGTGTCCTCGGCGCGATGGACCTCGCCCATGCTGCCGCGCCCGATCGGGGCAACGAGGCGAAATCGGTCTGCAACCCACTCCAGCGCCACGGCCCTCTCCTCGTCCTCGTCCGTTGAGCCGCGTGGTCACGTGGCAAATCAGTGCAAGATCGTAGCGAGCTTGCCACACTCTGTGGCTAGGCACGTACACAGTACACGATAACTAGGCGGATTAAGAACTCGGATCCGTTAACACTGCAAACGGACTGCCTGACTGTGTCTCCTGGATCGCTCATCACGGCCTCGGCGGGCTCGGCGTCTCGCACTCCCCGCCGAGGAGAATTCCGGTGCGGCCGACCTTCAGTTCCCAGACCACGGTGAGTTCCTCACCGAGCCGGTCCTCGTCGAGCGCCTGGAGGGTGACGGCGTGGTCCAGGGCCGCCACGGTCTCGTCGGCCGGGCTGCGGGGCAGGCCCTATTCCTGGACGTGAGCCACCGCCCAGGTCGAGCCTCGGACTTCGACCACCTGTCCAGGTTCGGGGACGGCGGGAAACGCGACAGTTTTGGATGTTTGCGGTTCCAATGTCGGCGGCGTCACTCCAATGACCTTAATCGCACGCATTTGGCGAAGGCCGCGGAGTATTCAGCGTGTCGAGGTCCGTGATTCCGGATGCGTGGTCGCGTACACCTGTTCTGCCACGTCAAGGGCGGGGCCCCAGCCGAAGGCGGTGATCTGTTCGTCGCCGCTGCCTGGCTGGTGCGGCTCGAAGCCACCGGTACCGAGGAGGACCTGGATTCCCTCGGCCCGCAGATCCTCGACGGCCAGCCGCAGCGGGCGGCGGGCGGCCAGGGCGGTGTTGATGAAGGGCAGCACGATCACGGGTACTCCAGCGCCGACGCATTCGGAGAGGATGTCGAGGGCGTAGGTGTCGGCGATCCCGGCGGCGAGCTTGCAGATGGTGTTGGCGGTAGCCGGAGCGACGATGACCGCGTCGGCGTGGGGACGGGACCGTCGCGGTTCCCCCGGGGCACGGTGGGCGTGGCGCACCGGGTATCCGGTCTGCTGTTCCAGGGCGGGGCAGTCGAGGAAGGGTAGGCCGGCGGGGGTCGCCGTGAGGTAGGCACGCCACCCGGCGGCCTGGGCCAGGGCTACCAGCGCGCCGACGTCCCGAGCCGGCCCGGCGCCACACACGATGATCGACAGGGTCTTGGTGGGTGTTGCGGTCACCGGTGGGCTCCGATCCGGTCGGCCAGGTCGCAGACAGCGGCGTTCACGCCAGGGGCAGCACCAGCGGCAGCGGGATGACCATCGCCTCGAAGCGGGGGCTGTCGGGGAACGGCTGGAGGTGGCCCACCAGGTGCCAGCCCCACCGGAGATACAGCTCCCGGGCGGGGTTGTCGTCGCGAACCAGCAGCGTCGCCCGTTCCTCCGGCCGGGCTCCGAGAAGCTCGTCGTGCAGTCGGTGCGCGTGGCCGCGTCGCTGGTGGGCTCGGCGGACCAGGATCTCGCGGAACGCGAAGGTCCGCTGGCCGGTCTCGCGGATGACATCGGGATCGGTGACCTCCGCGCCCCGCCACCACAGGGTGTTCGCCGGCAGGGTACCGCCGAAGGCGTACCCGATGAGCCCCTCGCCGATCCGCGCGGTGACCAGGTCGAATCCTGGGCTGAGTAGGTAGTTGTCCAGGCGCTCGCCGAACCGCTGGCCGGAGTAGAACGGGTTGTCGAGCAGATCGGCGCGGGCGTCGAGGTGGACGTCGATCAGCTCGTCGCGGAGCGGGTCGGCGTGCTGGGCATCGTGATGGGCCAGGGTGGGTTCACGGGGGGTCACCGGCTTGTGTCTCCTGACTTCGCTGATGGCAGGGAGATTTCGTGTCGTAGCGCGGCGACGTCGCCTCGTCGATGCTCGACTGATGGGACGGCCTGCAGGACGTGGTGTGCGACTTCGCGGACCATTCCAATGCGGTGGGTCGCGGGCAGTCCGTCAAGGACGAGGTGGGCGTGCTGGACGCCCTGGGAGACATCGCCTTGACGGACCAGGCAGAGTGCCTGGTGGAGTCGGACCTGGACGCATCCGGCCGACTGCTGGCGGGGATAGCGGGCAAGGGCGTTGGCGTGAGCGACCTCGGCCTGCCGGGTGTTGCCGAGGTAGGTGTGGACGAAACTCGCCGTATGCCACAGCCGCACCTCCGGCCAGGTGTAGGCGGACATGGGGTCGCCTGTGATCGCGGCGGGGAGCCGCTCGAAGACGTCCCTCACCTGGTCCAGTGCCTTCAGGGCTTCCGCCGGGCGTCCCAGGAGTGCCAGGGTCTGAGCACGGGCGGCGTACACCGATCCCGAGCCCATGCCCGGCACGGCGGTGATCGCCATGGTTTCCTCGGCGGCGTCGAGAAGCTCTGTGAGGGGTCGGTGGTCGTAGAGGCCGTGGATGATCTCCCTGCCCCGGACCCATACCCGGACGCTGGGCTCGGTGGAAGCGTCTGCCAGCCGCTTGGCGGTACGCCACCAGCGCAGGCTGATTCTGGGGTTGCCGAGGTCGCTGGTGGCCTGGGCGAGGAAGCCGCACAGCTGGGCCATGACCCGGTGCATGGTGTGCCGGTCGGCTTCGGTGTGGAGGCGGCCGAGGTGTTCCTGGGCGAGGGCGAGATCAACAGTGAGGTCTTCCAGGAGATCCCGAGGCGCGGTGGTCGCTGTGGAGGTTCCGTAGTCCCAGGCGATCTGCTCCCACTCGGCGAGGTCGACCTGGTCGCTGTCGGTAGCGCTGCGGGCGAGCCGATGGCGCAGCGACTCGGCGGCTGCGGGGTCTGCCCATCCCATGCTGCCCAGGGCGGCGAGTCCGGTGAGTAGCTCACGACGTCGCATGTCGGGGACCTCCGGGGCGTATCCCGCTGGGCTCGCCGAGCCGCCTGCCGGTAGTCCGAACGCGAGC